>JAAYZZ010000118.1 GCA_012514595.1 Elusimicrobiota bacterium | reverse complement strand
TTTATAAAAGACGAACCCCAAGGCATCGGCCCCGGCCTTGAGCGCTGCAAAGGCATCCTCCACATTCGTAATCCCGCAGATCTTGATGCGCGTCATTCGCCTCTCCCCATCACTTCTCTCACCTTCGCCGCCACATCCCGCTCACGCATGAAGATCTCGCCGATCAGGACGGCGTTGGCACCAAGGTCCTTCATCCGGAGGACATCGGTATTCGAACGAAGACCGCTCTCGACCACGATCACCTTGCCAGCCGGGATACGCGGAATGATGCGCTCGGATGTGGCCAGGGCAACCTCGAACGAATGCAGGTCCCGGTTATTGATCCCGACGATCTCGGCCCCTGCCTTTACCGCCCGGTCCAGCTCCTTTTCCTCGTGGACCTCCACAAGACAGTCGAGATCAAGGGCGCTCGCGGCCTGGTAGAGATCTTTGAGCTGTACATCGGAAAGGGCGGCCACGATCAAGAGCACCGCGCTCGCCCCGCAATGCCTCGCTTCGAAAAGTTGCAGCTCGTCGATAAAGAAATCCTTCATCAGCGCCGGAATACCGGAAAATTCCGTAATGCGCTTCAGATACGCGGCCTTGCCTTGAAAGAAATCCTCCTCGGTCAGGACCGAAAGGGCCGCGGCCCCGGCTTTTTCATAGGCCCGGGCGATCTCCTCGGGATCGAAATCATCACGGATCAGCCCTTTGGAGGGAGAGGCCTTTTTGACCTCGGCGATCAAATTCATGCCTCCCGGCGCAGAGACCGCTCTTTTGAAAATCCCGTAACGTCCGTATTCTGATCTTCCAAGATTTCTCTTGAGGTTCTCATAATACGCCCGGCGCGCCTGGATGTGCGCGCGCTTCTTGGCAAGGATGGTATCAAGAAAGCTGCTGATCACGACTGGTAAAATCCTTCAGTTTCTCCAGGATGCGGAGGGCCCGCCCGTCGTTGATAACAGCGGCCGCAAGGGCGATCCCGTCCTCGGGGGACTTGACCGCATCGGCCGCATAGAGCGCAAAACCGGCATTCAAAAGGACAATATTACGTTTAGGCCCCTTGGCCCCGCGCAGGACCTCCAGAAGGAACCCGGCATTAACGGTCTTGTCCCCTCCCTTGATGTCCTGGTCAAACGCCCGGCGGAGCCCGAACTCCTCGGGGATGATCTCGTAAGAACGCAGCTTCTCTCCGTTGAACTCGCTGACAAATGTCTTGTCCGCAAGGGAGATCTCGTCCATCCCGTCGGCCCCGTGGACCACGATCGCCCGCCGGGATCCCAACCGCCTGAGAACCTCGGCCATTTGTTCCAAAAGATGCCGGTCGTAGACCCCCAGCAGCTGATGGGTCGCGCCCGCCGGATTGGTGAGGGGGCCCAGGATATTAAAGATGGTCTTGATCCCCAAGGCCTTGCGGACCGGGGCCACATGCCTCATGCCCGGATGATGACGCTTGGCAAAAAGAAAGGCCAGCCCCACCTCATCCAGGCATGCCGAGATCTTCTCCAGGGGAATATCGAGCCTGACCCCCAGGGCCTCCAGGACATCCGCACTCCCGCAAAGGCTGGACACCGAATTGTTGCCGTGTTTGGCCACCGCCACACCTGCCCCGGCGATGACAAAGGCGGCGCAGGTCGAAATGTTGAAGGTATGTTTGTAATCCCCGCCGGTCCCCACGATATCAAAGATCCGGTCATGCCGCGTTTGGACAGGGATCACGAACCGCCGCATGATCTCGGCCGCCCCGACGATCTCATCGACGGAAGGCTCCTTTTCGGTCATAGCCAGAAGAAAATCCCGCATGTCCGCTTCGTCCGCCTTGCCGTCCATGATCCGGGTCATGACCGTCTGGATCTCGTCTGTGGACAGGTCTTCCTTACGCTGGATCTTGGCAATCAAGTCTCGCATGGGCTGCTCTCCGATCAAAGATGAAGAAAGTTTTCGAGGATCCTTTTCCCTTCCCGGGTCAGGATCGATTCTGGATGGAACTGGACGCCCCACAACGGCAGGGTCTTGTGCCGCACCCCCATGATCTCGCCGTCATCTTCGGTGCGGGCCGTGACCTCAAGACATGCCGGGCACGTCCCGGGCTCGATGGCGAGCGAGTGATAGCGGGTCGCCTCAAAAGGATTGGACAGGCCCTTAAAGAGATCTTTGCCGTTATGCGTGATCCGGGAGATCTTTCCGTGCATGAGTTTCTTCGCGCGAACGATCCTCCCCCCGAAGGCTTCGCCGATCGCCTGGTGGCCCAGGCACACCCCAAGGATCGGGACCGCCCCGGCAAAGGCCTTGATCGTTTCGATCGAGATCCCCGCCTTGTCCGGACTGCTGGGTCCGGGAGAAATGATGATCCTCTCCGGCCCGAGCCTCCGGATCCCGTCGAGAGTGATGGCATCATTGCGGTAGACCTTGACATCCGCCTTCAACTCCCCGAGATACTGGACGAGATTATAGGTGAATGAATCATAATTATCGATCATCAGGATCATAACATCCCCTCCCTTCGTTCACGCCGCAAGCGCCTGCGGCTGAACATCCGGGGCATTCTCGAGTTTTTCATAGACATAGGCACTGGCGATCACGCTGATCCATCCGGTCACGATAGCACCGACGAGAAGGCACAAAAGGCCTGCGAGGTTCAACAGAAGCAGCATCCCCCAGAAATTCGCCAAACGCCAACGCTGTCCCCGAGTGATGACCCGGCTGCGCCTCAGGGCCGCAAGAGGACCCAAACCTTTATCCACGATCAGATAGGCGTAGAGCCCCAGCATAATGCTCAAGATGATACCCGGAACGATCAAAAGGATGAACCCTCCCAGGACCGCAAGGCCGTAACAGAGGCTTCCCAGAAGGTAGGGGACCACAAGGTTCCCGTTCGTAAAGAGCTCGGAGACCTCGGGCTCCTGGTCCCTCATCAGCATCAAATGGACTTTTGTGAACCCGACGGACATCAAAAGCCCCGCCGCCCAGAACAGAAATGCCAAGAGATAATACACGGCTCTCGGGAATGGAAGCCGGTAGCGGTACTGGTTGAGGAACTCGTAGATCTCGAACCGGTCCGCCTGGAACTCCAACGAGAGTTCCAGGCTCCGCGGAGCGACGGCGTCCTGAAGTTTGGGCTGGACCCTCCCGTTCTCGTCGATATATCCCGAATCACGAAGCGCCTGAAAAAGACGGTCTCTCTGGCCGGGGTCCCTGTAAAGCTTGCCGATCTCCAGCAAGGAGATCTGCGGCTTTCCTGAAAGATTTGTCAGGGTCCCACTCGCCCCTTCAAAGAGCGCATAGACAACACCCAGAAGAAGGATGATCAGCCAATATTTTCTGACCATATTCCAACCGTGTGCGATCGCAAGACCACCGTAAAATTTCTGTTCTGCCATCTCTCCCCCTATTTTCCTGAACTACTCTTTCTCGCGGGAAATGCAGGCCCCCAGGTCGATGAGCTTTTTATCGATATTCTCGTATCCCCGGTCCAGATGATAGACCCGACGGATCTCTGTCCGGCCCTTGGCCACAAGACCGGCCATCACAAGAGCCGCCGAGGCGCGAAGGTCGGAGGCTGTGACCGGCGCGCCCGAGAGGGCCTTGACACCCTCGACGATCGCACTCCCTCCTTCCCGACGGATCCGCGCCCCCATACGGGACAGCTCCGCGATATGCATGAACCGGTCCGGAAAGACCGTATCACGGATGACACTGACGCCATTCGTCAGGGACATGATCGCGGTATATTGCGCCTGAAGATCCGTCGGAAATCCAGGATAAGGATATGTCGTGATGCTGAAAGGCTTGAGGACTTTGGGCGCCTTCACCCGCACGAGGTTGCGCTCCGCCTGCACCCGCACGCCGATGTGCCCCAGGACATCGTCAAGCGCTGTGAGCTGGCTGTAATCAATATCGCGGATCACGAAATTCGCGCGCGCCATGGCGGCCAGAAGAACAAAGGTCCCGCCCTCGATCCGGTCAAAGCACATGCGATAATCCGCACCGTGCAGACGCTTGACCCCCTGGATCACGATCCGGGGACTGCCGTGCCCCCTGATACGGGCCCCCATCTCATTCAAGAAATTCGCCAGCTCTTCGACCTCGGGCTCGCAAGCGGCGCATTCGATGATGGTCTCTCCCTGTGCCAGGGTCGCGGCCATCATGATATTCGCGGTCCCCAGGACTGACGGGCCAGAGGCCCCGGCGAGATAGACGCGCGCGCCCTTCAATTTCTTTGCCCTGGCGAGGATGTACCCCCCCTCGGTCGTGACCTTGGCGCCGAGCGCCTCGATCCCCTTCTGGTGAAGGTCCACGGGACGCACGCCGATGACGCATCCGCCGGGAAGAGAGACCTTGGCCTCGCCGAGCTTAGTCAACAGAGGCCCCAGGACACAGATCGAGCCCCGCATGGTCGAGACGAGCTTGTAATCCGCGACCGGGTTCACCGGGCCGTTCGACATCACGATGATCCGGTCCTTGTCCCAGTCGACTCGCTTCCCGAGGGACTTAAGGAGTTTCACCATGGTATGGGTATCGAGCAGGCGGGGAACGTTACGGATGACACAGGTCTCATCCGTCAGGAGCGTGGCCGCCAGGATGGGAAGGGTTGCGTTCTTGGATCCGGAGATGCGGACCTCCCCCTTGAGGGGACACCCGCCATTAATGATCAACTTATCCATTGCCGAACTCGCCTTTTAAAAAATATTATTTTTTCCAGGCCAGGACCGTACGCTCCCGACCTGCCAGGTCTTTTTCGAATCGTATTCTATCCCAAGGGCCTGTCTGGGCAAACAGGTTTTCGATCTCTTTCTCCTGACCGTCGCCGAACTCAAGGGCCAGAATACCGCCGGGAGAAATCCTTCGCCAGGCCGCGGGGATGATATAGCGGTAAAAATGAAGACCATCGGGCCCTCCGTCTAGGGCAGAGACCGGCTCCCTCCGGACCTCCAGCGGAAGATGCGCGAGCGCGCACGCCGGGACATACGGAGGGTTGGAGATGATCGCATCAAAAGCCTCAATGCCCTCCTCCAGATACCAGAAGACATCGCGTTCGACAAAGCTCACACGACGCTCAACCCGGTTCTTCTCGGCGTTGCGGCGGGCAAAAATCAGGGCGTCAGGCGAGACGTCGATCCCCACCACATGGGCACTTTCAAGCATCCGGGCCATGGCGATCGCGATACACCCTGAACCGGTCCCCACATCAAGGATCCGGCGGGGCACACGCATCTCCCTCCCCATCTCAAGCAGGACCCGCTCGACCAAACCCTCGGTCTCGGGCCGCGGGATGAGGACCCCGGGGCCGACATCGATCCTGAGCCCCATGAATTCTGTAAACCCGCAGATATACTGCACGGGCTCTCCCGCCTGACGGCGGCGCCGCATCGCATCTAAACGTTCCTGCTGTTGAGGGGACAAGGTCACGGGGCGAGTGTAGAGTTCGGTCCGTTGACAATCCAGAAGGGCTGTCAGAAAAAGCTCATCGTCGGTCATAAGACCTCTTGTTGATCAGGAATCGAACTCCGACTCTTCCTCGGCCTTAAGAAGGGCTGAGACGATCTCATCCAGCCAGCCCTCCATGACCTTGGGAAGCTGATGGATGGTGAACCCGATGCGATGATCGGTGACACGGTTGTCGGGAAAATTATAAGTACGAATCTTCTCGGACCGGTCGCCGCTTCCCACCTGGGCCTTGCGGCTCGCGGCCTCTTTCTGGGTCTGATCCTGTTTGATCTTGTCAAGAATGCGCGCCCGCAGGACCCGCATGCACTTGGCCTTGTTCTTGAGCTGCGACCTCTCATCCTGGGAGACCACCACCGTATTGGTCGGAAGATGCGTGACGCGCACCGCAGAGTCTGCGGTATTGACGCTCTGGCCGCCGGGGCCCGACGAGCGGAAGACGTCGATCTTGAGGTCCTTGGGGTCGATCTGGATATCGACCTCCTCGGCCTCTGACATGACCGCGACCGTCGCGGCGGATGTGTGGATGCGGCCCGAGGCCTCGGTCTCCGGCACGCGCTGGACACGATGAATGCCGCTCTCCAGATGCAATTTCTTCCACGCGCCTTTGCCGCTCACGCTGAAGACCACTTCCTTGACCCCCTTGTCGGCCTCGCTGATGGAGATGGGATCGAGCCGCCAGCCCTGGGAGGCCGCATACTTGGTGTACATCCGATAGAGGTCCCCGGCGAACAGGCTGGCCTCGAGCCCTCCTGTCCCGGCCCGGATCTCCATGATGACATCAAGATCCTTTTCCTGTTTCTTGGGATTCAGAAGATCGGTGAGCCGGACCTCGGCAGAGGCCAGTTGACCTTCCAGTTCGCGGAGTTCACCTTCGGCCATCTCGCGCAGGTCCGGGTCCTTCTCCTTCTCGAGCATCAGACGGACGTCGGCAAGCTGCCGCCCCACCTCCTCATAGGCCTGATGGGCCTCGACAAGGGGCACGAGATCCGCGAACTCCTTGGCAGATTTCTGGTAGAGATCCTGGTCGGAAATGACGGCAGGGTCGGCGAGCTTCTCCTGAAGCTCCCGGTGACGCGCAAGCGCCGCCGTGAGCTTCTTGAGATCACTTTCCTTTACCATAACGCTTCTGGAATTTCTCGATGCGACCCGTGGTATCCACGAACTTCTTGGCCCCCGTGAAGAACGGATGGCAGTGGGAGCAGATCTCGACACGCATGTTCTTCTTGGTGGCGCGCGTGTGGAAGACCTGACCGCAGGCGCAGGTAATGATGGTCTCGACGTAATCTGGATGGATCTCGGACTTCATTGTGACTCCTTTAGACTTTTTCGCTCATCTCTTGATTAAAAGCGCGCGATTATAGCCTATCTGTTCATATTTTGCAAGAATTCCTCGTTGTTCTTGAACTGGGAGATCTTGCTGATCAGAAGCTCCATGGCCTCCGCGGAATTGAGGTCATTGAAGGCCTTGCGGAGCAGCCACACCCTCTGAAGGGTATCCTTCTGGACCAGAAGTTCCTCATGACGCGTGTTCGAACGCTTGATGTCAATGGCCGGATAGATCCGGCGCTGGAAGAGGGTCCGGTCAAGCTGGAGCTCCATGTTCCCGGTTCCCTTGAATTCTTCGAAGATGACCTCATCCATACGGCTGCCGGTATCGACGAGCGCGGTCGCGATGATCGTGAGACTGCCCCCCTCCTCAATATTGCGCGCGGCACCGAAAAAGCGCTTGGGCTTGTGGAGGGCGTTGGAGTCCACACCGCCGGAAAGGATCTTCCCGGAATGCGGAACGACCGTGTTGTAGGCACGGGCCAGACGCGTGATCGAATCAAGGAGAATGACCACATCGCGCTTGTGCTCCACAAGACGTTTCGCCTTCTCGAGCACGATCTCCGCCACCTGGACGTGCCGTTCGGCCGGTTCGTCAAAGGTCGAGGACACGACCTCGGCCTTGACCCCCCGCTGCATATCCGTGACCTCCTCGGGACGCTCGTCGATCAGAAGAACGATCATCACGACCTCCGGATGGTTGGTCGTGATGGAGTTGGCGATCTTCTGAAGAAGGACGGTCTTTCCGCTGTAGGGAGGCGCCACGATCAGGGAACGCTGCCCCTTCCCGATCGGCGCCAGAAGGTCCATGATCCGCATGGAGACCTCATCGGGCGTCGTCTCGAGCCTCAGCCGCTCGTTCGGATAAAGCGGGGTCAGATTGTCGAACAGGATCTTGTCCTTGCACTTCTCGGGGTTCTCGAAGTTGACGGCCTCGACCTTCAGGAGCGCGAAATATTTCTCACCCTCCTTCGGGGGACGGATCTGTCCGCTCACAGTATCCCCGGTCTTCAGGTCGAAACGCCGGATCTGTGACGGAGAGATATAGATATCATCTGGACATGGGAGATAGTTATAGTTCGAACTCCTCAGGAAGCCAAAACCCTCCGAGAGGATCTCCAGCACCCCGGAACCGAACATGAGGCCTTCCTTCTCCGCCTGGGCCTGAAGGATCTTGAAGATCAGGTCCTGTTTCTTGAGAGCGCTCACCCCCTCGACCTTGAGATCGCGTGCGATCTCCGAAAGCTCGGACATCTTCATTTCCTTGAGGACCTCGATATCGAGCGTCTTCCCATTGGCCCCCGTCGCAGCGGCCTTGGCCTCGGCCACGGCCTCCACATCACCCGCGTCCGCCTGACCGTTCGTTTTTCCATTCTTCTCTTTGACCATACCCGTTTCTCCTTGTTATCGAACTTGTCGTACCGACATTTTGATGTCCTTCAAAACCTCTTTGACCTGTCTATCCAGATCAGCCAGGGAGCCGCGATTGTCAATCACCTTATCGGCAAAACGGCACTTCTCCCGGACTGGCAATTGTCGCCTGAGCCTTCGGTTCACCTCGGCGCGCGTGATCCCCATCCTCAGGGCCAGGCGCTTCCCCTGAAGAGACCGGTTGGCACGCACCACGATCACATGATCGACAAGATCCGTCCATCCCGCCTCGATGAGAAGCGGGGCATCGATCACAACAAAACCCTTCCCGCTCTTCCGGATCGCCTTCACGACCTCAACCCGGATCCGCGGATGCAGAATCCTCTCCAGCTGCCGCAGGGCCCGAGGGCTTCCAAAAACCCTTTGGGCCAAAAGGACCCGGTCGATCTCCCCGCCCCGCACCACATCAGGACCGAAAGCTTCAGAGATCTCGCGCGCACAGGCCCTGTTCTTCTTCAAAAGATCGTGGGCGATCCCATCCGCATCCAGGACCCGGAACCCCCGACGACCCAAAAGGCGGGAGACCGTTGACTTCCCGGAGCCGAACTCCCCTGTGACCCCGATCACAAATGGCTTTTTCATATCCTGCCCGCCTTGAGAGGGACCGGCTTCATCTCCGCCCAGTTAAGGCCTTCCTTGACTGTGGCCTCCAGCGGAACGGAAAGATAGACCGCGCTCTCCATGGTCTCCTTGACCAGCGTGATGAGCGCCCCCCTCTCTTCCGAGGGAACATCAAAGACAAGCTCATCATGGACCGTGATGATCATGCGGGACTTGAACCCCCGACCCTTGATCTCCGAAGCGGCCCGCACCATCGCGACCTTGATCAGGTCCGCGGCCGTGCCCTGCACGGGCGTATTGATCGCCTGACGCTCCGCGAACTGACGGACCGCCGGATTGCGGCTATTGATCTCCGGCAGATATCTCCTGCGGTGGAACAGGGTCTCAACAAACCCTCTCGCCCTCGCCCCCTCGATCTCCCGGTCCATGAAGGTCCGGATCCCGGGATAACGCAAAAAATAGCTGTCGATGAAGTCCTGCGCCTCGCGCTGGGATACCCCCAGGTCCTTGGCCAGGCCAAAGGCGCTGATCCCGTAGATGATCCCGAAATTGATCCTCTTGGCGCTGGTGCGCATCTCATCCGTCACATCCGACGGAGAAATGTCGAACATAAGCCCCGCCGTGTAGCGGTGGATGTCCTCCCCGTCGGCAAAGGCCTTCTTGAGGTTCGGCTCATCGGCCAGATGCGCCAGGACCCGAAGCTCAATCTGGGAATAGTCCGCCGAAACAAGCGTCCGCCCGTCGGAGGCGACAAAGGCCTTTCGGATCTCGCGCCCGAGATCGCTTCGCACCGGGATGTTCTGCAGGTTCGGATGATTCGAGCTCAGACGCCCGGTCTCGGTCCCGGCCTGATTGAACGAACAGTGGATGCGCCCCGTCCTCTCATCCACGAGCCCCGGCAGCGCATCGATATAGGTCGATCGCAGCTTCATGACCTGCCGATACTCGAGGACCAGGGCCGGAAGTTCATGCTCGGTCGAAAGCCGGCTGAGGACCTCTTCATCCGTCGAGAAACCCGTCTTTGTTTTCTTGACGACCGGAAGTTTCAGGACCTCGAAAAGCACGTGTCCCAGCTGTTTGGGGGAGTTCACGTTGAATGGCGTCCCGGCGATCCCGTGGATCTTCTCGGTCATGCCCAAGGTCCGGGCCTCACAATCCTTCGAGAGCCGCGCCAAAAGCGCCCGATCGAGCCTGACCCCTTCGCGTTCAATTTCAAAGAGCACGACGCTGAGCGGCAGCTCGACGTTCCGGTAAAGGTCCTCCAGACCTTTTTCCTTAAGCCCCTTCAAAAGAGGCGCGCTCAGGTCCATGAGGGCCCGACACCGGTCCTCCGCTCGCCCGTTGTCGGGAACAGCGCGGGCCAGAAATTCCCAGGCCAGGGCCTCGATCGTATGCTCGGCCTGACCCGAGATGAGAAGATACCCGGCAAGAAAGATATCCAGGATATCACCGGCCAGGTCCAATCCCTGTCCGGAGAGGAACTTCAGGACCCGTTTGTGGTCATAAACGATCTTGAGGACAGACGGGTCCCGAAGAACACCGGACAACCCCTCGAACCCGTCGCGTTCGACCCGATAGACGTCTCCTGCGGCACAGACAAAGATCGCGGCGAAAAGGTCCCCCTCATCGCCGGAAAGAAAGAGGGACATCTGTTTCGTGCCGGCGACCTCCTCGAAAAATCCGGGGATGTCCCTCCTCGCGTCCTTGACCGCGACCCGCTGCGCCACAGGGACCGCCGCGGCCGGGACGTCCTTGAGAAAACTGCGGAACTCAAGTTCGGCGAAGATCTCCTGAAGCCGTGCCTGGTCCGGCGCAGGCAGCCTCAGATCCTCCAGCGAGCACTCCAGCGGGACCTCCATGTCCAGCGTGGCCAGTTCACGGCTCAGGAGCGCCATCTCGCGGCCCTTCTCGACCTTCTCCCGAAGTTTTCCTTTAAGCTCTCCCGCGTGCGCCAGGATCCCGTCGAGAGAACCGTGTTCGGCCAGAAGGGCCTTGGCCGTGACCTCCCCGATCCCTTTGATGCCGGGGATATTGTCACTGGCATCCCCCGCGAGTGCCAGATAGTCCACGACCCTCTCCGGCCCTACGCTGAATTTTTCGCGCGTCTCTTCAGGGCCGATCATCCGGTCCTGGCGGCTGCTGTAGATCCGGACCCCCTCGCCGATCAGCTGACAAAGGTCCTTGTCATCGGTCACGATCACGACCTCCCGACCCGGCCCTCGGAACTTCTGCGTGAGCGTCCCGATGATGTCATCCGCCTCATATCCTTCCTTCTCCAGGATGGGCATGCGGTAGGCCGCCACCACCTCTTTGATGATCGGGATCTGGGTGGCCAGGTCCTCCGGCATCGACGGACGCTGGACCTTATAGTCCGCGTACTTCTCCTGGCGGCGGGTCTTCTTGCTGACATCAAAGCAGACCGCCACATGGTCCGGCGCATAGTCCTTCAGGATCTTGCGGATGATGTTCACAAAACCAAAGACAGCGTTCGTGGGCTGGCCCTTGGAATTGCGCAGGTCCTTGACCGCAAAGAACGCGCGGTAGCACAGGGCGTGGGCATCGATCAGGAATATGCGATGAGGATCAGACATGTTGAAGGGATGAGAGTGATTTCGAGAAATACGATCCGTGCCTATTCGGCCCTTCGGTAAATATATCCCCCATTTCCCGTCGAAGCATCCTGGTCCGGTCTCTTCGAAGGGCAGGCCTTCTTCTCTGGGGCGGGGACCGCGCCGCAGGAACATTCCTTACCGTCACACGTCGCCCGGACTTCCAGGACCCGGTCCATCTCCTGATCCAACACCTGGTCCCGAGCCGCCTGGCCTTCGGGGACCACGACCGGCGGAAGAAGAACCGCCTCCCCCGTCGACGAAGACGCGGGAAGGGCCGGCTTTTCCTTAAAGACGGGAGCCGGAGGAACAGGCTCTCCGCTCATTTCATAAAGAACATCGTTCACAGATCCCCTGACCTGGTTCTCGCGGATCATGCGGGCTTCTTCCGTGAGCTCGGCGTGTTCCTTGTCATACTTCGCCTTCTTCAACGCATAGCGCGCCTCGGCGCTGCGCGGATCGAGAAGAACGGCGGTCTCAAAAGAAGCGACCGCCTCGTCATATTTGCGCGCATCCAGGAACTCATACCCCTTCTGATAGGCCACATCGAACCCCACGGCCTGCTCCCGACGGGCCTTGTCCTCCAGACGCCGCTTCCCCTCCTCAATGACCATATCCAGGTCCTCGGCCTGTCTTTGGATCCGCGCCCTCTTGAGGGCCGGGACCCGATCATAGACCCTCTCGAGTTCCTGCTGGGCCTCTAGGGTCCAGCGGTCATCGGGCGATCCCCGCGCCACCCTCTGGGTCAGGTAATAGATCGCCTCATCGTGACGTCCCAGCTTGGAATACAGGAACCCCAGATTGGCATAGGCGGGAAGATAGTCTTTGTCCAGCTCGATCGCCTTCCGGTAGGCCTTCTCCGCATCCTCAATCTGGCCCAGCTGATCGCAGGCCGATCCCACGTCATTCTGAATGATCGGGTCATTGGGAGTGATCGCGACCGCCCGAAGAAAATAGAACAGGGCTGTCGAGAGGTCCCCCCGTTCCTGGGCCGCAAGCCCCTGGGCCCGAAGATCAAAGGCGACCTGGGCATCGGTCTCGGCCCAGGCAGGAGATCCCGCCGGGAAGATCATGAAAAAAGAAGCAGAGAGAACGAGCAGCGACCACGCAAGAACACTCCTCGGGGAACGGTCAGGACGTCTGGGTTCCATTGTCATCTCCTGGGGTTGTCGGCGCCATGCACATTTCCGGGGGAGGCGTCAATTCCCTCTCCACCTCCTCCACAAGATCCCGGCCAAAGATCCTCTCGAATGTTTTTCGGTCATTCTCCGGAGGGAAGGAAAAAGCCCTCGTCTCTCCCGACAAGGCCCATGCCACAACCTCTCCCTGCCCGGAGACCCGTTCGGCGTCAAAGGCATAATGCCCAAAGAACCGGGGCTCCTGAAGCTCGCACACCGTATCGATCGCGAACACATCCGCGGCGCTCGTGCGCATGTCCGACGCGACCACGATCCGCTCGTTCACGACAAGCCCACCCTCTGAAAGGAAACGAAGATCCGGAAGAACTTCCTCGAGGATCACGATCTCTGCGGCCATGACCTTGTCCGAGGCAAAACGGACAGCCCGCACCTCCCCTTCCCCGATGATGTCCTGCAGGGGGCCTTCCGAGACCATGCGGATCTCCCGACGTGACAGGAGGGCTGAGAGGACATCCAGAGAGACCTTCCCTTCCTCTCCGACGGGGAATTGCGGCAGGATCACGACCATCACCTTGCGGCCAAGCTCCCGGACCGCGAGCGCCGCCTCGATCCCGCCCCAGCCCGCGGCCTCGATCACGACCGTGTCCGCCTGGACGAGATGCTTCACCAGCGCCTTGACCGTTGAAAGCCGCGCCAGGTGAAAGACCCCGGGCTTGCGCACACCCTTTCTTTCGGCAAAACGGACCTGCGGCGCGTCCGCGAGGACCAGCGCATCAAAACCGACCTGCGTCTTGTCGGAAAAAAAGATCCTTCGGCGGGACGGATTGACGCGGGCGATCTCCTTGTCCAGGACCACCCGCACCCCGTTCTTTTCATAAAATCCTGCAGCTTCACACAAAAGATCCGCCTCGCGCGCCTTGCGTCCGATCAGGGACACCAGACGCGTGCGGTCATAAGGAAGGATCCCCTCCGTCGAGAATAACGTAATGTCCCACCCGGCCCCCCTCTCACGCAGGTTGCGGATGAGGGACACGACCGCGGGCGATTGTCCGATGATGGCCAGTTCAGGCATGTTGATCGATCCTCTGCTTCACGATCTCCAGGGCGTTCTTCATGAGCATGACGGCGGTCACAGGCCCCACCCCTCCGGGAACAGGCGTGATGAAGGCCGCGCGCCTGGCCGCGGCGGCGAATCCCACATCTCCCACAAGTTTTCCGTCAACGGAATTGATCCCCACATCGATCACGATCGACCCGGCCTTGACATCGTTCCCGTTGATGAACTCGGGCCGCCCCATGGCCACCACAAGCACATCCGCGCGCGCCACATGGGCCTCCAGCTTCCCGGCCCGGCTCGTGCCGCTGTGGCAAACGGTCAGGGTCGCATTCTTCTGAAGCAGAAGATGCATCACGGGCTTTCCCACAATCTCACTGCGGCCGATCACGACCGCTTCTTTCCCGGCAATATCCACCCCGCTCGACTCGATCAGGGCCATGACAGACGCGGGCGTACACGGGACGATCTTTCCCCGGCCCAAAAGAAGACGGCCCATATTGGCCTCGGTGATCCCCTCCATGTCCTTCGCCGGATCGATATGCGAAACGACCCGGTCAAAATCGAATCCGTCCGGGACCGGCTTGGCGACCATGATCCCGTCCACATCTTCATCGCGGTTGAGAAGCTCCACATGTTCGATGAGTTCTTCCTGGCTGGTCTGGGGCGGCAGCTGCGAGAACGAATAGTCGATCCCCACCGCCTGCGCGGCCCGGACCTGGGACCGGCCGTAGGAACCGGACTGGGGATCCTGCCCGATCGCCACGCAGATACAGCGCGGGGCTCGTCCGGTCCTGGCTTTAAGACCATCGCACTCGGCCTTGAGCCGAAGCAGCAGGTCCTGGGCCAGGGCTTTTCCATCGAGGATCTTTGTATTCATGAGTTGGCCTTGATCATGACATCCGCGACATGTGTCGCGGCCTTGAGGAATTCTTCGGCCGCATCCACATCGGCCTGAAGATACGGATTTCCTTCCTTGCGAAGATACGGGATGAAGAAAAGCCCTTTTTCCGCGGCTTTCCGGATATCCTGGGGAACCTGACTGGCAAAGACCGCCGCAGCCTTCCGAGCCGCCTCATCCTTCTTGCGGGCGGCCACGACCTCAAGATAGGCCTCGGCGTCCCGACTGACAAGGGTCAAAAGGCCTGACCGAATCTCCCCCGCCTCACGGTCGATCTGTGCAAGCCTGGTCTCGACATCGGCAGGCTTTCCCTTCCCCAGGGAATACTTCGCCACCATCTGGATCAATCCCGCGCCCAGGGCACCGCAAAGGGCTGCCGCCGACCCCCCGCCGGGAACAGGCTCGCGCGCGGCCAAGGAATCAAGATATTGGGATAAAGAATGCGTGTCGTAACGCGTCATGGACTGGATTGTGATAGAAGATCTAAAACTCTGATAAAACCGGGATGATAAGGGATGTCGTCACTTGCAAAATTATGTTATCCGAGAGGGTTTCTTTTGGCAATAGCGGATTAATAATATTTTTATGAGACCTGGAACGCATCCTTGATGAGCTCTGCCTTGAGCTCCCCTGCCGACGAACGGCGGACGGCCAGGACATCGAACCGCGAAAGGACATCCTCTCGTCCCAGCTCACTCGCAAGATACATCCGGGCAATACGGATGATCCTCTGCTGTTTGCGCCGATCAACCGCCTCCAGGGGATCGACCCCCTCATCCCCGCGGGCCTTCACTTCCACAAAAACGAGAACATCACCATCCCGGGCCACGATATCGATCTCGCCCAAAGGCGTGCGGTAATTCTGTACGATAATCGTGTAGCCAAGGGACTGAAGATGCTCGGCCGCGAAGCGCTCGGCTTCGCGGCCGAGATCGTGGGAACGCATCTATCCTACTCGACCTTGCTCTTCATATCCTCAAGCATAGCCTCCAGGTCCTCTTCGTGCTTCACCTCATCCTTGAGGATCTCAAGGACCAGGTGCGCCGTGATCGGGTCCTTGCCCTCCACGATCCCGAGGAGCTTGTTGTAGACCGCGATCGCGCACTGCTCGCCCTTAATGTTCTGCTTGAGAAGAGCCCTAGTATCAAAATCTTCAGGTGCATCGTAGACGCAATTGGCCATCTTCTTCCAGTTCTCCGGGTCCAGGATCGGGGTCCCGCCGAGCTGCATGATGCGCTCGACCAGCTTGTCCGCATGCTCCTTTTCCTCATCGGCATGCTCCTCGAGCTCCTTGGCCACGATCCCACGCATACGGCCGACCGCGACCTTGGCCCCGGCCCAATACTGATAAACAGCGAGCCATTCATCCGCCAATGCCTTGTTCAAAAGACCGACGACCTCTTTGACGTCCATCTTTACGATCTCACGTCCTTTTGTTCCCATGATGGCCTCCTTTTTCTTCAAGAATCCCTAGGGTCAATATCAACGGAGAG
>JAAYZZ010000117.1 GCA_012514595.1 Elusimicrobiota bacterium | reverse complement strand
GTCTTCTGATACCCCTTGATGACATCCTCCGGCGTCTGAAGCACGTTGACCGCGATGATCCTCTTGACCCCGCGCGCGACCAGGACATCCGTCGGAAGCGGGTTCATGACGCCTCCGTCGATGATCAGCTGGTCCTGTGTGGTGATCGGCTGAAAGACGCCCGGGATCGAAATGCTCTTGCGGATCGCCTCGGCGAGATCCCCGTCGTCGATCACAAGGTCTTTGCGGCGGATCAGGTCATAGGCCACGACCTTGAGCGGGATCCGTGTCTGGGAAAAGGCCTTTCCCCGGAATTTTGCGTTGAGCCAGGCCGTGATCGCCTTGCCGCTGATGAGCCCCGAGAGCGGGAATACAAAATCCATCAGCTTGACCAGGCTGGATCGGTTGCGGAACTCCCGAGCCATTTTTTCCAGCTCATCAGAGGAATACCCGACGGCCCAAAGGCCTCCGATGAGCGCTCCCATGGAACTCCCCACGACCACGTCGATCGGTACCTTTTCCTCTTCCAGGACCCGCAGGACCCCGATGTGGGCCAGGCCAAAGGCGGCCCCTCCTCCCAGCACGAGCCCGATCGAGACCCCGGAGAGTTCCCTGGCGAGCTTGGAGACCGTTCTTTGGTAAGGACAGATCGGGTCCAGTCCCTTGAATTCGATCGTTGCGGAATCATGCAGGAACGTGAGATCCTCGACCCCGATCGGAGGCAGCGCGTCGGTCACGTCATAATCGAGGGCGGCCTGCGCGCTTTTGAGGGAGGGCTCGGGATCCTCCTGGGCACCGCTTAAAAAGATCTTCACGCGATCTTCACTGAAAGCCGCCTTGAGGCCCTGTTCGAGGCGATCAAGCACCGCACGGGCGGCCTTGAAAGCCTCGGGTTTGGGAAGGGTCAAAAGATGGACATGATCGGACTGGACCAGGGTCTTCATCACAACATCATCGAGCTCGCTCGGAAGGTCCACGATGACATATCTGTATTCGTCGGAGAATCCGCTGACGAAGTCCGCGATGTTCTGGACGAGGGATTCTGTGGACGTCTCAAAGGTGACATTGAGAAGGTCAACGGGCAGTTCTCCTTTTGTCATGACGCTCGAGATCTGTTCGATGGGCACCAATACTGAAAGATCCCGGGGTAAGGCCTTCCACTTGGGCCGGACCTCGTCGGTCCCCGATGTCCACGGACGGTCGGCCGTCTTTTGGGACCTGATCGACACCAGGGCCACCGGGTCTGATGTCTCGCGTGCGAGGGCCAGTGCCAGATGGAGAGCGTAGGTGGACCCGCCGGCCCCGGCCACGGGGCCGTAGACGGAAATGATCGTGCTGCGCGGGCCGCAGGAGGTCCGGGTCACCCTGTTGCGGATCCTCTGGGAGAGGATCCGGCTGAACCTGACGCCCAGGCCCGGGACCTTCTCCAGGATCGTCTTGAACCGGGCGACCGGGATGCGGAAGATCGTGCTGTCGTTGAGGGCCTCAAAGGTCTGGGAATGGGTCTCGCCCGTCAGGGCCGAGATGATCCCGAAGAACATCCCCTTGTGGATGAATTCCACCTCCCTCCTCTCCCCGTCCTCGGGAACGAAAGAGGTGATCCGCCCGGAGATCACAAAGAAGACAAAATCCGCGGGGGCCCCTTTCTCGACGAGGAGGCCGCCTTTTTTGTAACGCACGAATTCGCCTTGGCGGGCGATCATCTGGAGGCGGAACCAGTTGAGAGAGGAAAAGATCGGGATGCGTTTGACAAGCCGGCACTGGGTCAGGAACGGGACATCAAAGGCCATCGTTATTTGATCCGCAGGAAGACCTGGCGGACCATCCATGCGTACCATTTGAAGGGAATAATCCGCGTGAGCCAGACCCGCAGACGCGCACGCCAGCCGACAATGTTGCGGAACGAGGGGAATCGGGATTCGACCAGATGTTCAATGACGCGGGCCACCTCCCCGGGGTCTCGCAGCTGGTTGTGCAGGCGGCGGTCGACAAAGGCCTTGAGGCGCTGACTCTGCTCGTAGTAGGGACTTTCCGGATCATTGAACCGGAGCCCGTAGCGCGCGTTCTCGTCAAAGATCCTGGTCCGGTAGGGGCCTGGTTCGACGAGCGCGACACGGATATCAAAGGGCCGCAGTTCCATGTACAGGCATTCGGAGAAACCTTCGATCGCCCATTTGCTCGCGCAGTAGGCACTGAAGCACGGCGTACCGGAAAAGGCGGCCATGCTCGAAATGTTGATGATGAGGCCTTTGCGGCGGGGACGCATCACGGGCAGGACCTCGCGAGTGACATTGAGGACGCCAAAGAAATTGACGTCGAACTGGGCCCGGTAATCCACGGCCGAGATGTCTTCGAAGAATCCCCCCATGCCGAAGCCCGCATTGTTGATAAGGACGTCGATCACGTTCGATTCGGCCATGATCTCCTGGACCGCGGCGCGGATGGTATCAGGGCGCGTGACATCGAGAGGCAGGATCCGGATATTCTCTGAGGCGTTCCGTTTTGCGGCCTCAACGAGAAGGAGGTCCTTTTTCGAGGTGTCGCGCATCGTCGCGTAGACACGATGCCCCTTGGAGGCGAGTCTTACGGCCGCGATGAGGCCAAAACCGCTCGAACAACCGGTGATGAGGATGACTTTAGGCGTGGGCATAATGTGTGTTTATTGGAGGGCCAGGGACATGCGACAAGGGACTATGTTCTTCGCCTTCCCTGTCCCCTGTCCCTTGCTCCCTGCCTCTTATTTGATCGTCTTTTGCAACAGCAAACAGTCCGCCAGGACCAGCGCCGTCATGGCCTCAACCACAGGAACAATGCGCGGACACAGGCACGGGTCGTGCCGTCCCTTGATCTCCAGGTCCGCGGTCCCCCCCTCAGCGGTCATGGCCTGCTGTTTCTTGGCGATCGAGGAGGTGGGCTTGACCGCCAGGCGAAAGACGATGTCCTCGCCGTTGGTGATCCCGCCGGAGATCCCTCCTGCGAAATTATGTTTCGTGACCGGTCGGCCGTCCTTGACATGGACCTGATCATTGTGTTGGGATCCAGGCATGGTCGCGGCCCGGAAACCGGAGCCGAACTCGACCCCTTTGACCGCGCCGATCGACATGACGGCCGACGAGAGCTTGGCCTCGAGTTTTCCGAAGACAGGATCGCCAAGTCCTGCGGGACATCCCGTGACCAGGGCTTCGACAACCCCTCCGACGGAATCGCCTTCCTCGCGGGCCTGCGCGATCCTTTCGGTCATGAGGCGTGCCGCCTCCAGGTCCGGTGCACGGACAATGTTCTTTTCAATAACGGACAGGTCCACGGTCCGGGCCTCGATCCCGGCGATGGAACGGGTGTAGGCTGCGATGTGAATGCCCTGGGCCGCAAGGATCTTTTTGGCCAGGGCGCCTGCGGCCACGCGCGCCGCGGTCTCACGTCCTGAAGAACGGCCCCCGCCTTTGTGATCACGGATGCCGAACTTGGCGAGGAACGCGAAATCCGCATGTCCGGGGCGGAAAATATCTTTTAGTTCGTTGTAATCCTTGGACCGCTGGTCCTGGTTGCGGATGAGAATGGCGATGGGGGCTCCGGTCGTCTTTCCGTCGAGGATCCCGGAGAGGATCTCCGCGGTATCGGATTCCTTGCGGGGTGTTGTGACCTCGCTCTGACCGGGCTTTCTGCGGTCCAGGTCCTTCTGGATGTCCTCTGCGGTCAAGGTCAGGCCCGGGGGAACTCCGTCGATGACACACCCGATCCCGGCTCCGTGGCTCTCGCCAAAGGTCATGACCTTCAGGATCTCTCCGAACGTGTTTCCAGCCATGATGGTATCTTACCTTTCTCCCCTGATTTTGCAACGGACGTATTGAAAGTTTTAGTCCGGGTTGATGACGACCGCCGGATGCCGTCCATTGTAGGACTGCCAGACTTTTCGGAGACGTTCCAGAGGGATCAGGACCGGACACCCTGAGGCCGGGTCATTGGCAAAGACAGAGCCGTCCTTGATCTCGGTAGCCAGCAGGAAATGCCCCTCGCCCGCGCTCAAGGTCTCGGTGTAATCCCCGAAGACCGGAATGATCACGAGGGCGCCCTTCGCAAGTTTGGACTGAAGATACGTGATAGGATCCTTTTTTCCGCCGAAGAGGGTCCCGAAACTGAATCCCATCCCTTTCCCATGGCGGAAGACAGCCTTCGAGAGATGCCAGATAGTGGCTCCTGTCCGGGGAAGCTTCATCTGCTTGATGAGATCCGGGGTGGTGATGTTGATCCCGAAATACTCGAGGGCCATGCCAAGGGCCGTGGGACCGCAGGCCGCCTGCCCCAGATCACCGTTCGCCGGGTCATTCTGGTTTCGCAGGGGGACCTTTTTCGTTGGTTTTGAGGTGAGGATCGGGCAGCCAGAAGTCGCATCCGAGCAGCCTTTCGAGAAGGCCACAAAACACTGGTAAATGCAGTGGCACGAGGCCTCCTTGGCCGCGTCCGCGCAAAAGAGCCCCGGCTCGAGCGTGGCATTGCAAAAGGCGACCTGTTCCAGAAAGGGCTGTTTGCAGGATGTCAGACACAGCTCGAGCTCCTGACGCAGGGGGAAGAATTCGGGTTTATAAGGGATCTGACAACTGGTCCCCTCCTCGCCGAAATCCCTGAATTGAACATCCTTGCAATCTGTGAGGCCCTGGCAGTGCAGGCGCGCGATATCGGGATAATCGTAGGTCCCTTCTGATCCCAGACAGTATCCGATCTCGACAGGCGCGTCATATACGCCCCAGTGTTTCTCGCATTTCTTGGGGGACACCATCGCGAGACATTCTTGCGCGGCGATCTCGTTCTGGGGTGTTGTGGGTGTGTCGAACCCGCAGAATGCGGGAGTGCTTGAAAGAAGGAATGTTATTAGAAAAAAAAGGGCATCCGTCTTTGGCTTCATTTTAATTCTGCCTCGAAAAACGGAAGGGTTTCCCCCGCAGGCAATGCGCCTGGAAGCAAAGAGAGCCCGTTCTCGTGGACACTCACGCCAGCCAGGGCTTCTCCGTCGGGAGTGTGTCATCGAACGCGGCGATCTTTTCTGTGAACTGCTCTGTCCATCCGATCTGGTCCAGTCCCTTCAAGAGGCATTCCTTGTTGAAGGCGTCGATCTCAAAGAAGAACTTCTTCCCCATCGCACAGACGCACTGCTTGTCCAGGTCGACGGCGATGAGGCCTGTGCCGCCGAAGTCCGCCACCGCAAAGAGCTGGTCCACCTCCTCGGGCTTGAGCCTCACCAGGAGAATGCCGTTCTTCATGCAGTTGTTGTAGAAGATGTCCGCGAACGACGGCGCGATGATGCAGCGGAACCCAAAGTCGTAGAGGGCCCAGGGCGCGTGTTCCCTCGAGGAGCCGCAGCCGAAATTGTCGCGAGCCAGAAGAATTTTTGCCTTGCTGCGGAACGGCTCCCTGTTGAGGATGAACTCCGGGTTCTCTTTCGTGCCTTCGTAATCCAGATAGCGCCACTCGTGGAAGAGATGCTTCCCGAAGCCCGTCCTCTCGATCTTTCGGAGGAACTGTTTAGGGATGATGGCATCCGTATCGACGTTGGCTCTGTCGAGCGGGGCCGCGACGGCTGTCAGTGTTGTGAATGGTTCCATGAGTTTGTCCTCAAATTAAGATTTATTTCCTGGAGATTGATTCGCCTCTTCGGGGCACGCAACGACGGCTATTTCGATCCCAGGAACTCCCTCACATCCGTGATCTTTCCCGTCACGGCAGCGGCAGCGGCCATCTCCGGGCTCAGGAGATGCGTCCGTCCTCCCGGCCCCTGCCGTCCCTCGAAGTTCCTGTTCGACGTCGCGGCACAGCGCTGGCCCGGCGTCAGCTGATCATCGTTCATGGCCAGGCACATGGAACACCCTGCGTAACGCCATTCGCATCCGGCGGAAAGAAAGATTTTGTCGAGACCTTCTTTTTCCGCCTGACGTTTCACGCGTCCTGACCCGGGGACGATCAGGTCCTGCACCGAGGCCGCCACCTTGCGGCCCTTGATGACTTGGGCCGCGGCGCGGAGGTCCTCAATGCGGCCGTTGGTGCAGGAACCGATGAAGACGACATCCACAGGAATGTCCGTCATTCTTGTTCCGGCCTTGAGGCCCATGTAGCGCAGCGCGTTCCGGGCGGCCGCAGCCGCGACCGGGTCCTTCATGGCCTCCGGGTCCGGGACCTTTCCGTCGACGGACGTCACCTGCCCCGGGCTTGTCCCCCAGGTCACCTGGGGAGCAATGTCCTCGGCCTTGAGACGGATCGTCTTGTCGAACTTCGCGTCTGTGTCCGAAAAGAGCGTCTTCCAGTATTTGACAGCCTTGACCCAGTTGTCCCCCTTGGGGGTCAGATCGCGCCCCTGCAGGTATGTAAAGGTCTTCTCGTCGGGCGCGACCATCCCGGCGCGGGCCCCGGCCTCGATCGACATGTTGCAGACCGTCATGCGGCCTTCCATGGACATCTCGCGCATCACAGAGCCCGCGTACTCAATGACGTATCCCGTGGCGCCCGCGGTCCCCATCCGGCCGATGATGTAGAGGATCACATCTTTTGGGGTCACGCCCGGGGCCAGTGTCCCGTTCACCTCGATGAGCATGGTCTTCGATGGTTTCTGCTGGAGCGTCTGGGTGGCCAGAACATGCTCGACCTCGGAGGTCCCGATCCCAAAGGCGAGGGCCCCGAAGGCACCGTGGGTCGCGGTGTGCGAATCTCCGCACACAATGATCATCCCCGGTTGCGTGATCCCCAGTTCGGGACCGATGATGTGAACGACCCCCTGATCCTCGTCATTGAGGTCGAAACAGCGAACGCCAAACTCCTCACAGTTCTTCTTGAGCTGGCCCATCTGGACCTTGGATGTCTCGCTCGCCAGCGTCAGGTCCCTGCTCTTTGTGGGGACATTGTGGTCCATGGTCGCAAATGTTTTTTGGGGGCAATGGACCTTGCGGCCGGCGACACGAAGTCCCTCAAAGGCCTGGGGGGATGTCACCTCGTGGACGAGTTGGCGGTCCACATAAAGGAGCGCGGCCTTGCCCTCTTCCTGGTGGACGAGGTGCGCGTCCCAGATCTTCTGATACAGCGTCTTTCCCATTCTTCTCTCCTTGGCTGGATCCCTCAACAGCGGGGATCTACATCTTTCTCATTCGATAGACCGTGCCCGAGATCATCACCTTAAGGCATGATCCGTTGGCCGTGTCTCCCTCGGGGACCACTTGAATATTGTATGTCTTTCCGGCTTTATAAATCTTGAGATCGGAGGCGATGGTTTCCGACCCTGCGATCCGCGTCTCTCCCCCAGCTCCGGGACAATGGACGCGCATCACCTCGACGAATGGAGGGATGCACTGCCCTGTCGCGGAGCAGGTTTCTCCGGCCGCACAGGACCCGCAGCTCCCTCCGCAGCCGTTGTTTCCGCAGACCTTGCCCGTACAGTTCGGTGTGCAGGGAAGGACGCATTGTCCGGAGGAACAAATGCGCCCGCCGGAACAGGACCCGCAGCTTCCGCCACAGCCATTGCTCCCGCAGACCTTTCCGGTGCAGTTCGGTGTGCAACAGGCCTGGGTATTGCAGGCCCTGGACTGTCTGTTGCCGCAGTCATCCCGTCTGCTCTGGGTCCCTCCTCCGCAACTTGCGCTGCAACTGCTCCAGCTCCCCCATCTGCAATCAACACAAATGTGTCGGCAGCGGCATTCGCAGACGTATCCTCCCTCGGGACGTCTCTGGCCGCAAATGGAGTCCGCGCAATAATGTCTGTGGGCGCTGTATTCCCTGTAAAACTCGCGTCTCGGTGTCTGACCGCTTGGGCAGGAGTTGCAACCCTGGGAATCCTCGCAATTGCTTCCGGTCCAAGAACTCGTGCAGCTGGCTTCTGCCGGGGGGCAAACAAGCGACAAAAGAAGGAGCCCAAGCGCTAATGTCCAGAGGGGTGTTCTCATACGAAGGTCCTTTGGTTATTTGTCCTGAATGATGTCGTAAAGAAAGGCCTTGATAAAATTCCCGCGCGGCCGTCCGTCCTGTACCCCCTGACGAACATCTTCCCTGATCCTGGATAAGACCGGTGCGAACCGGGCCTTGATCTCGGAGTCGCGAGCTTCCCACGTTTCAACGATCATCTGGATCGATTCCAGCTCGCCTTTGTCCAGCCAGAAGCCGCCGCACTGGGGGCATTTGTCGACCATGACCCCGGAGTCGTAGGCGTAATTGATCACCCGCAGCGGGATCTGGCAGTGCGGGCACGACAGGGCCTTGTCCCGTGAGGCGATCGTGCCGGGAACGGACTTTTTGGCTCCCGGGATGACGGCGGCCTCTTTCAGAGAAAAGATCACATCGCGCGCCTGGTTGATGCGCTCGATCTCGGAGTGGTCCACCCACTCGCCCTGGCAGTGATCGCAGGTCTCGATCACGACACCTTCATAAATGACCTGTCGCAAGGCATGACGACAGTTGGGGCAATTCAAGACCATGGTCAACCGTCCTTTCTTTTGGAACAGAGGCTCTTGAGCACCGTCGGGAGGATCCCGCCGTTGCGGTAGTAGTCGATCTCGACGGGCGTATCCAGACGGACCGTGACACCGAACTCGGTCCTTTTTCCGTCGGGGGAAGTCGCCATCACAATGATCTCGGCTCGCGGGGTCAGGGTCTCGTCCACCCCGAAAATATCAAAGACCTCGTCGCCTTTGAGGCCGAGGGTCTTTGTGGTGTCGCCTGTCTTGAACTGGAGCGGCAGGATCCCCATCCCCGCCAGATTGGAGCGATGGATCCGTTCGAAGCTTTCTGCGATGACCGCTCGGATCCCCAGAAGTGCGGGGCCTTTGGCCGCCCAGTCGCGGCTTGATCCGGTCCCGTATTCTTTTCCGGCGAGCGCGATGAGCGCGACCTTCTCTTTTTTGTAGCGCAGCGAGGCCTCATGGATCGAGAGGGTCTCCCCCGAGGGGAAGTGGCGCGTCATCGGGCCTTCGGTCCCCGGCGCCAGGAGGTTCTTGAACCGGATGTTGGCAAAGGTGCCGCGCACCATCACGCGATCATTTCCTCGTCGGGACCCGTAACTGTTGAAATCTTTTGGCTCAACGCCAAGATCCTTGAGGTATTGTCCTGCCGGGCTCTTGGCCGAGATGTTCCCGGCGGGAGAGATGTGGTCGGTCGTGATCGAATCGCCGGCCAAGACAAGGACCCGGGCGCCCTTGATCTCGCGGATCGAATGGGTTTCAGATGAGAGTCCTTCAAAATAGGGAGGCTCCTGGATGTAGGAGCTGTCCTTGTTCCATCCGAAGAGGTCCCCTTTGGGCGCCTTGACCGCAGACCACTCAGGCGTCCCTTCGCAGGCGTGTTTGTAGCGTCCCTGAAAAACATCCGCGGTCACGGCCCGCGTCATGACATCCGCGATCTCTCTGGAGGAAGGCCAAATGTCCTTGAGAAAGACGGAACCCTTCTCTGTTTCTCCGATCGGTTCAGAGGTCAGGTCGATCGTGACGCGCCCGCAGAGCGCGTAGGCCACCACCAGCATCGGCGAGGCCAGATAGTTCGCCTTCACATGAGGATTGATGCGGCCCTCGAAATTCCTGTTCCCGGATGTGACGCTCGCCACGATCAGTCCCTTCTTCTCGATCTCACAGGAAACGGCATCAGGTAAGGGCCCGCTGTTGCCGATGCACGTCGCGCATCCGTAGCCGACATTGTGAAAACCAAGGGCCTCCAGGTCCGGCATCAGGCCGCTGTTCCTCAAATAGGAATCCACGACCTGGGATCCGGGCGTGAAAGAGGTCTTCACGAAATCCGGGACCTTGAGCCCCCTCCTCACGGCGTTGCGGGCCAGGAGCGCGGCCCCGATGAGGACCGAGGGGTTCGAGGTGTTGGTGCAGCTGGTGATCGCGGCCAGGGTCACACATCCGTGCGCCAGGCCGTCGGCCAATTTCCTCGGCGCCGAGGGAATCGAGGCCGCCTCTTCTGAAAGGCCAAAACCCTTGTGTCCCGCCGGTGCTGTCAGGGCTGTTGTAAAATCCTTTTTGAGATCCTTCATGAGGACCCGGTCCTGGGGCCTTTTGGGGCCCGCGAGGCAGGGCTCGACGGAGGACAGGTCCAGGGTCAGGAGGTCTGTGAAGGGCGGTTCCGCTTTGGAATACGGGTCGAAAAGGCCCTGGGCCTTGTAGTAGGCCTCGACGAGATCGGCCTCTTTCGATCGGCCGGTCATGCGGTAGTAATCGATCGTGACCTCATCGACCGGGAAGATCCCGAGCGTGGCGCCGTACTCAGGTCCCATGTTGGAGACCGTGGCACGGTCGGCCAGAGAGAGCGTCTTGATGCCGGGCCCGAAGAACTCGACGAATTTGTCCACCACCCCCCGTTTGCGCAGCATCTCGACCACCGTAAGGACCAGGTCGGAAGCGGTCACGCCCTCTTTGAGAGAGCCAGTGATGCGGACCCCGATGACCTCGGGCATCACAAGACTGAGGGGCTGACCCAGCATCACGGCCTCGGCCTCGATGCCTCCCACCCCCCAGCCCACGATCCCCAGGCCGTTGATCATGGTCGTGTGGCTGTCGGTCCCAACGAGACTATCAGGATAAAGCACGGGGGCCTTTCCATGCCCCTTGTCCCCTGTCCCTTGCCCCTTATCTTGAAGGACCCCCCTCGCCAGATACTCCAGGTTCACCTGGTGAATGATCCCCGTGGCCGGCGGGATCACGCGGAAATTGTCAAAGGCCGACTGCCCCCACTTGAGGAATTCGTAGCGCTCCCGGTTCCGCTCAAATTCAAGGCGGACATTCTCGGCAAAGGCCTTGGCCGAACCAAAGGCGTCAACTTGAAGGGAATGGTCGATCACCAGATCGCACGGAACGAGAGGATTGATCTTTTTGACATCCCCTTTCATGCGTTTCATGGCCTCGCGCATGGCGGCGAGATCCACCACGCACGGAACCCCGGTAAAATCCTGCAGGATCACACGCCCGGGCTTGAAAGGGATCTCCTTGGGCGTGTGGACCGGTTCCCAGTTGGAAAGGGTGCGGATGTCCTCTGCCCTCACCTGATATTCATCGTGATTGCGAAGGGCGC
Organism: Elusimicrobiota bacterium; assembly: GCA_012514595.1. Classification (GTDB taxonomy): domain Bacteria; phylum Omnitrophota; class Gorgyraeia; order Zapsychrales; family Fredricksoniimonadaceae; genus JAAYZZ01. The sequence goes on along the minus strand of JAAYZZ010000117.1, from coordinate 12,855 downwards.
TCTCCAAAAGGATGCGGATCGAGAAGGGCAGGCCAGCCGGGTCCTTGAATCCCTCAGAGGCCAGGTGCGGCAGGCTGTAATAGGCGTATTTCTTCCCTGAAACGGTCACGGTCTTCAGAAAGGCGCTCTTGTCGAATGACATTATCAGCTCCGGTTATTTAAGGAATAATGCGGGGGCATTATAGAAAACAGACACCCTCCCGTCAATGCAGGAGATAAAAACCTCCATCACCCCCGGGGTGAAGGAGGTTTTCCATAATATTGATAATAATGGGCCTCGATAGGGCCGTTGAAGAGCTTGCGGACCTTGTCCGGCCGGGCGCGTTTAAAGAAATCGGGGAATCGCTGGTCTGCGGTCAGGATGTAGAGTGACCAGCCGTCCTTGTTCTTGAACATCTTGTGGAGCAATACGTAAAGCGGGGTCAGCTCCTTGAGGCTTCCGACATGGATCCCGTAAGGCGGATTCGAGATCACGATCCCTGACGGCTTGTCGATCCAGAGATCCTTGAGGTCCTTGACCTCGAAGGTGATATCTTCCCCAACCCCGGCGCGGCGGGCATTGGCCTTCGCATCCTCAATGCGGGCCGGATCGATGTCCGAACCCTGGATGGAAAGCTCTCCCTCTTTGATGATCGCCTGTCTTGCAGAGGCACGAGCCTCTTCCCAGGCCTCCGCTGGGACCTTGGCCCACGATTCCGAGGCAAAGGAGCGCTTCAGGCCCGGCGCAATGTTGCGCGCGAGCATCGCGGCCTCGATGAGGATGGTCCCGGATCCGCACATCGGGTCCAGAAGGAGCCGCTCGGGTCTGTAGAAACTCAACAGGACCAGGGCCGCGGCGAGATTCTCTCTCAAAGGAGCCTCCCCCGTGTCCTTTCGGTATCCGCGCTTGTGCAGTCCGGGGCCTGTGGTGTCGAGCGTGATCTGGGCAACGTCCTTGATGATCGAGGCCTGGATGGTGTATTCCTCGCCTGTTTCCGGAAGGTCCCTCACGCGCAAGTGATCCAGAAGGCGGTTGACGACCGCCTTCTTTGTGATCGACTGACAGGAGCGTTCGCTCGCCAGTTGAGAACGAACACATTTGGCCAGGACCGTGATCCGGGCCTCCCGGGGGATCCAGTTCTCCCAGGGGATCCTGTTGGTGTTATCGAAAAGCTGGTCGAAATCCGCGGCAGGGAATTCGGCGAGCTTTAAAAGAACGCGGTCGGCCGCCCGAAGCCAGAGATTGATGCGCGGGATATCGTTCACAGAGGCCGGGAACTCGATGCGTCCATCGGCGCCCGAGAATCCGGAAAATCCCAGGGCCTGGAGTTCGCGCTTGACCACCGCCTCAAGACCAAAGGCACAGGTCACGATCAGTCGCACGGCCGATGTTTCGTCAAAAGTCCTGTTTGGGCACATTGAAGTATCCGTGTTTGAGACGAGGAAATTCCCGTCGTAGTGTTCCCATTAAGGTCCGCATGCCGAGCGGCTTTTCGGGGGACGATCCGGTGAGCCTTTCAAAATACCGATGCGGATCAAAGTTCATGTTCCGCCACTGGACCATGTCGATCCCGTACTTCTTGATAAAAGATCTTAGAGCCCTGATCTCCCCCGCCCTGTCAGTAAATCCGGGCATGACCAGATAGTTGAGTGCGACAAATCTTTCGGACTTTTTTGCAGCGCGGATCGAGCGGATTACATCCTCGAAGCTGTATCCCTTCGGGGAGTAGTAACGTGTGTAATATTCCTTCCGCACGCTGTTCATGCTGACGCGGATACTGTTCAGGCCCACCTCGAGGAGACCCGTAAGATCGTCGGGACGACTGGCGTTGGTGTTCATGTGGATGGTGCCGTCGGACGTCTTTTGCCTGATCAGGCGGATGGCCTTTGCGATCACGCGCGCCTGCAGGAGCGGCTCCCCCTCGCAGCCTTGCCCGAAACTCGCCACCCCTCGCGGAACCTTCTCAAAATGCCGGAGCGCGACCTCGGCGATCTCCTCCGCCGTCGGGACAAAGGTCAGGCGCGGCTGTGTCGGCGGACAGGACCCTTTGGGTTGGCTCGAGATGCACCCCAGGCACCGGGCGTTACACGACGGAGATGTGGGAAGGGGCGCTTCGTACTTTCCTAAAAAGAAATTGATCGCGTTCGGGCACCCGTGCCCTTCGGCGCAAAGCATGAGATGCCGGATAAGACGATTCTCTGTTTTTGAAAATGCGCGGATGCGCCGGGACAGATCCTTCCTGTCGAGGCCACACAGGTCGTGGTTCTTTCGTCGGTCGACCTGGATCGCAGGGACGTAATGACGCCCCCTGTGCCAGGCCACAGGGGCGTAGGAAAAAAGCGGTAGAAGTCCTGCGGACGGTCTTTCGCGATAGGCGGTTGTGTGGAGGATCGTGTATCCCGGAGGAAGGAATGCTGCCACAGGCCGGGCGCCCGATACGATCTGGAATTCCCGCGCCGTTTTGTTCCATCCGACAGGATCACGGTCCGGGAGAAAGAAAAGATCGCTCCCCTTCGGAAGCGGGATAAGGTCGGCCTCCTTTAAACAGGACAGGACATCTCCCGACTGTCCGCAGGGCAGGAATGTCAGGATGTCCAGGATCCGGTTTTTTTCGTCCGCAACGAGGAGGTTCACGTTAGGGCGTCTCCTCGAACAGGGTCAGCGTGAATTCCAGGGGGACCTCTCCCATGCTGGCCGTGACCTCACGGGTCTCCCCTGTGCGGACGCGGGCAGGGTCCATGCCCTGTTCCAGGACAAGGGCCAGGACCTTCTCGGCCCGTTCTTGCGCAAGGGGCTTGAGGGCCGAGGTGTCCGGCGGGGCGTCCTCGATCAGTTGTTTCTTGACAGCGGCAATGAACGCCGGGTCATCGTAAACGCCGACCTTCTGCTTGTGTTTTTTCGCGAGGGCCCAGAGGTCGCGGATACCGAAACGACGCTGATAGATCAGCTGATAGATCTCCCCTTCCTCTTTGAGGGATTCTGCGGTCAAGTCCGCCACTTCTTTTTCAAGGGCCGCGGTCTTGATCGCGGTCCAGTCGGTCACAGGGTCATAGGTGCCGTTGATCTCGAGTTTGAGACGGGGCCGTTCCTTCAGGCCTTTGATGAGGGTCCCCAGTCTTTGGGCCTCTTCCTCCCGGACCCCGGCCTCTCCCGGTGAGAACCGGACGTATCCAAGATCGTCGGTCCCCGTGTCGGTGTCGATCCCCGCGATGGAGGCCAGCATGGAGAATGGTTTTGTCACAAGTTTCATGAAGAAATTACGGAAGACCTGGCCGATGAGGCGGAAATAGTCGAATTCCGGCGAATTGAGATCTCCCTTGGCCGGTACGCTGAAGGAGATGCGACCCTGCGGATCCTCCAGGAGCGCGATCGCCAATCCCCAGGGCAGGTTGAGGGCGTCGGGGCTGTCCACCTTTTCTCCGAACGTGAACTTCTGGACCAGGATCTTGTGCCCCGCGTTCAGGGTGTTGTTGCTGATGCGGTAATCGAGTCTGAGGTCGAATTTCCCGTCGGAGAGGTCCCGGCCCGTGTATTTCCCGACGTACGGCCTAAGGACGGTCAGTGCGTAGTCATTGATGGAAAAGGTCATCTCCGCCTCGAGCGGCTGGGCCAGGGGCTTGACCTGGGTCTCCATGGAGAGCTTGCCCTTTTCATCCAGCAGGGCCTGGAACGCGACCCTGGTCACGGCATCAGGCCTGGTCGAGAATCCCGTGATCGCAACATCAATGCCATGAAGGGGCGTTGAGAAGGCCGGGGTCATGGTCTCATCCGTGAAGGCGATACGACCATTGGTAAGCGCGATCCTGTCGACCTCGATCAAAGGAAGGGACATCGTCGTAGCAGATGCGGGAGCAGCGGCCGGACCTTCTTGAAGAGAAGTTTCATCCGGCACCTCGGGCTTTGGCTGATCCTTCTCTTCCCCTTCTTTTTGATCTTGGGCAGGAGCAAGGGCCATGAGATTGATGGTGCCGTCGGACAAAAGCACCGCATGGACCAAAAGCCCATCCAATGACAGGTCCTCAATGTGGATCTTCTTCTTGAGGAAGCCCAGGACACTTATATCCGCATGGAAACGGTCGAATCCGACCAGGGTTTCTTGCACCTTCTGGTCCTGGATCGCCAGCCCCCTGATGGAGAAGGAGAGCGTCAGGGGATTAAAGAAAACGGAACGGATCTGGACCGGATGGTTCAGGACCTTCTTTCCAATGATCGGGCCTCCGAAGAAGACCCCCAGAGGAATGATGACAAATCCCAGGATCAGATAAAAAACCGCCAGACCTGCCAGGGCCTTCAGAAAAACAGACAAGATCTTCTTCAGCATGATAACCTCCTCAATAGTGAATTGATTATAACAAAGTTAGGGATTGAAAACAGCCCTCTTTCTGATTAGGATAAACGCCGTGAAGATCGCCATCCTCAATCCTTCCTTCGGAGAGAATTTTGTCAGGGTCGCACGATGGGCCGCGAAATCGCGCGGTCGCGTGCAGCGTCACCCGGATTATCTCTTGACCGCAGCCCAGGTCCTTCTAGATGCGGGACATGAGGTGATCTTCGTCGAGGCTGCGGCCCGGAACCTTTCCCCCGAGGAATCCCTGCGGATCGTCGGGGACTTTCGGCCCGATCTTCTGGTGATCCACGCGACCACCCCCTCTATTTACAATGACATTGACCAGGCCCGGGCGATCAAAGAGGCCACGGGTTGCAAGATCGCTTTCGTCGGCCAGCATGTGAGTGCAGAGCCCGAGGATACATTTGAAATATCAAAAGGACACAAGACGCCTGACACAAGACGCCCGAGCGCGCCCTGCTCGGATCCTCGTGTGTCCGGTGTCATGTGTCCTGTGTCAGAGACCCCTTCTCTTGATTACATCCTCCCCGGCGAATACGACCACACTCTTCGCGATCTCGCCAGCGCCATGGCGACAAAAGATGTCCTGGGTCTCATCTGGTACGACGGAGAGAAGGTCATCCGCAACGCCATTCGCCCGCCGCTGGATGTGAATGAGCTTCCCTTCCCGGCGTGGCACTTGATCAAGCCGGAATGGTATCCCGATGCGGGGAAGAAATTCCCGTTCCTGACGCTTTTTACGGGACGCGGTTGCAACAATGCCTGCACCTTTTGCCGGGATCCGCAGCTCATGTACGGATATCGTCTGCGTCAGCGTTCGGCCAAGCTTGTGGTCGACGAGATGGAATACGATCTCAAGCTTTTTCCGCAGATCCGCGAGATCATGTTCGAGACCGACACCTTCACGGCAGATCCAAACCATGTGCGCGCGGTCTGCGAAGAGATCATCCGCCGGGGACTTCACAAAAAGATCTCCTGGTCCTGTAATGTGCGGATCAATGTGGACCTGGATCTCCTGCCCATCATGAAGAAGGCCAATTGTCGGATGCTAATGGTCGGATATGAGTTCGGAACAGATGAATCCCTGCGGGCCGTCCGAAAAGGCGGGGTCTCGGTCGAGATGGGGAAGCGCTTCAGCCAAAGGGCCCACGAACTGGGCTTCACGCTCCATGGCTGTTTCATGATCGGCGCGCCCGGCGAGACGAGGGCGAGCGCGCGTGCCACGATCGACTACGCCAAGGGCATGCCTCTTGATACGATCCAGATCACGGGCATCGCCACCTACCCAGGCACCCATCTTTACAAATGGGCCAAGGACAACGGATATCTTCTCGCCAAGGACTGGACCGATTGGCTCACGGCTGAGGGCGAACAAAAGACCATGCTCTCCTACCCCCAGCTTTCGAATAGAGAGATCGACGAGTTCATCGACACGGGCCTCAAGGAGTTTTACCTGCGGCCAAAGCAGATGTGGCGCATGCTGATCGCGATCCGGTCGTTCGGCGATTTTCTAAGGAAGGTCTACGGTTTTGGGGCGTTTGTGGATTACTTCTGGAAAAAGATCACAAAAAAGGGAAAAGTGACAAGGGACATGGGACAGGGGTAAGAGTCCCCAAGTCGGCTCAATAATAAAAAGGGCGGAAGAGTCTTTGGGCTCCTCCGCCCTTGTCTTTTCTTCCCTGTCCCTTGTCCCCTGTCCCGTGTCCCTTATTTGAAGTTGATCTGCCCGTTGCCTGCCGGCGCAATGCCCTGGGCGGTCTCGACGAGCGTCACGAACTCCTCCCGGAACCCGAACTTGTCCTCTCCCACATTCGCCTTCGCGCGCTTGAGCACATCCTCGTAGGACGACTGCCCCTTGTGTTCGGAATCCCGCAAGAGCATCCCGAACTCCGCGATAGAGGCAGCCCAGGCGAAATCTCCTGTGGGCACGTCCTTGATCTCGGTCTTTCTGACCACCTTCTCGATCAGCTTGCTCGTATCCTCGTTCGGCTCCTTGTAGCGGAGTTTCACGGCCAGGATCTCATCGCTCTCAACGACCGCGGCCGCGGGCTTCTGGTACTTGAGGGCATCGACGCTGCCAAAGGTCTCCTCGGAATCCGCGGGAACGATCTCGTAGAGCGCGGTCACGGTGTGGCCCGCCCCGATCTCGCCGGCGTCTTTCTTGTCGTCGTTGAAGTCCTCCTTGGCCAGCATCCGGTTCTCGTAGCCGATGAGGCGGTAGGCCTTGACCGCACCAGGATTGAACTCGATCTGGATCTTCACATCCTTTGCGATCGTGAAGAGCGTCGAGCCAAGCTCCGTCACCAGGACCTTCCTGGCCTCCTTGATCCCGTCGATGTAGTAGTAGTTCCCATTGCCTTTGTCCGCGATGGATTCCATGCGGCCGTCCTTCAGGTTCCCCTGGCCAAAGCCGAGAACCGTCAGGAAGATGCCGTCCTGGCGCTTTTCCTCAATGATGCGCTCCAGTTCGGAGGTGCTCGAGACCCCAACGTTAAAGTCCCCGTCGGTGGCCAGGATCACGCGGTTGTTGCCGCCCTCAATAAAGGCCTCCTTGGCGGTCTGATACGCGAGCTGGATACCCGCACCGCCCGCCGTGGATCCGCCCGCGTTCAGGGCATCCAGCGCTGCGATGATCTTATCCTTCTCGGCACCCGAGGTCGGCTCCAGGACCTTGCCCGCGCTTCCGGCGTAGACCACGATCGAGACCTTGTCCTCGGGACGAAGCTGGCGCACCATCATCTTGAAGCCTTCCCTCAAGAGGGGCAGTTTGTCGGATGTATTCATGGACCCCGAAGAATCGATCAGGAAGACCAGATTGCTCGGCGGAAGGTTCGTGGCCTCGGGCGTCTTCCCTTTCAAGCCCACCATGAGGAGCTGATGCCCCGTATTCCAGGGGCAGACGGCCATGTTGGTCGTGACCGAGAAGGGCTCACCCGTCTCGGGCTTCGGATAATCGTAGGAGAAGTAATTGATCATCTCCTCGATCCGCACCGCGTCTTTGGGCGGCATCTGGTTGTTCGTCAGGAACCGCCTTAAGTTCGAGTAGGATGCCGTGTCCACATCAATAGAGAAGGTGGACAGAGCCTCATCCAGGACCATCTTGAAGGCATTGTCCCGGATCCCCGCGTATTCCTCTGTGTTGCCTTCAGCGGTCTGGTAATAACCCGAAGGCGGAATGATGATTTCGGCGGAACGAAAGGCCTGGCGGGATGCCGAGGCGTCGTAGTAACCGGACTTCGTCGACGCCGAAACAAGGGCGCCGGAGCTCGAGTTCATGTAGTAAGGCTCATATTGCACCCCAACGGAATCCGCGGCAGATCTCAGTCTGTCCTGAACCCCCCGGACAATGTGGCCAGAAAGAACGGCTTCTGCCTTCCTCTCGATCCCCTTCTCTTGAGCAGCCGGCACCACTGTGGGGGTCGATGGCTGGGCTACGGCAGGCGTTTGATTTCCTCCCGTCGGAGGGGTGACGACGATCTGCGGCTGGGCCACAGGCCCGGGCAATCCGATGTTCACATAATTGTTGTAGGCCAGGACCACCACGACGATCGTCGCAAGGGCTCCGGCCGCGATCTTCCATTGATTGGGCTTCATATGCCGACCTCCGGTTTGAGTGCGGTTGAGGATATCAGACTCACAATCCGGAGAGAGGGGTTCCTCGGGAACATTTCCAAGGGCATCGGACACGGAGCGAAGTTCGGACAGATATTTCCGGCACTCGGGCCGTTCTTGAAGAAGGCGCTCCACCTGGGCGGTCTCCTCGGGGGTCGTCTCCCCGTCCGCGAAGGCCGAGATGAGCATTTTCCAGTTCTCGGTCGTCATGGCCTATCCTCCTTCAGGAACGCGGTCAGGTTCGCGCGCAGCGCCTCCCGTCCGCGGAAAATATCGATCTTCACCTTTGAAAGCGCGCATCCCAGGATCTGGGCGATCTCGGCGTAATCCTTCTTTTCGTATTCGCGAAGGATCAAGGCCTCGCGCTGGTCTTCGGGCAGCGCCGCGATCGCCTGTCTGATCCGCCGGGTCAATTCCTTCTGTTGAAGAACACCGCTGGGGGGATCAGCCGTGTCGGGAATGTCCCATTCCTCAAGCTCACCTGTGACGCTCCTCTTGAACCACAGGGGCTGAAGCAGTTTCCTTGACCTGAGGCGTGTGAGACTGGCATTGCGGGCCACCGTGAAGAGCCAGGTCGAGAGTTTGGCCTGTTGCGTCTCCTGGTAGCGCTTTTCAAAGAGCCGGATGAAGGTCTCCTGGGTCACATCTTCCGCCTCCGCCCTGTTGGCTAGCATCCGCAGGGCAAAGTTGAAGATCCTTCCCTTGTGGCGGTGAAAGAGCGCGGTGTAGGCCGCTCCGTCGCCCGCCAGATACTCCCGTATCAGCTCCTCATCCGTTCGCTCCATGTCCCTCCCTTGGCCTCCTTCACCCCGGGGGTGATGGAGGGTTGTTCCAAGGCCCCCTCTCTCCTATCCTTTAAACGCACAGGGGGCCGGAAAGTTACAAGAATTTTAGCATTCAGATGAGGGAAGGATAGAAAAAGGTCGGAAAAGTGACAAATCCCCTTTTTCACCGATTATCTTTTGACAATATCTCCGTCGTCTGGTATATTTCAGCCACGTTAAATTTTTTATCAGGAGGTTACTCATGGCCCATGTCGTTTGCGAACCCTGCGTGAATTGCCGGAACACTAACTGCTGCGTGGTCTGCCCCGTGGAGGCGTTCCGTGAGGATAAGGACCGTCTGGTGATCGATCCCGAGGTCTGCATCGACTGCGGGGCGTGTGCATCCGAGTGCCCTGTACAGGCCATTTATCCTGAAGGCGACGTACCGGCCCAGTGGGCGCAGTACGTAGCGCTTAATAAGGAAAAGGCGCCGAATCTTCCGATGATCAACACGAAAAAGGAGCCGCTGAAGAAATAAGCGGTTGAGATCGAAAGAAGAAAGGCGCTGAAAGTTTTTTCAGCGCCTTTTTTATTGAAAAGAGGTTGTTATGTCAAAAAAGAGATCCAAGACCCCTCCCCGCATGACCGGAGCCGAGGCGCTCGTGAAATGTCTCGAGGCGCACGGCGTGGAATACATGTTCGGCCTTCCGGGGGGAGCTGTCATTCCCATTTTTGATGCGCTCTACGAGTCCAAGAAGATCAAGATGATCCTGACCCGTCACGAGCAGGGCGCGACCCACATGGCCGACGGCTATGCGCGTGCGACCGGAAAGGTCGGTGTGGCCCTTGTGACATCAGGCCCGGGCGCCACCAATGCGGTCACAGGCATCATGACCGCCATGATGGATTCCGTGCCCATGGTGGTGTTCACAGGCCAGACCATCTCCCCTCTTTTGGGCAAGGACGCCTTTCAGGAATCCGACATCGTGGGGATCACGCTTCCCGTGGTGAAGCACAGTTATCTGGTGAAGGACACCAACGCCATCCCCCGGATCATCAAAGAGGCCTTTCATATTGCCTCCACGGGACGCCCGGGACCCGTGCTGATTGATCTTCCCAAGGACAAGACGGCCGATCTTTTTACAGGATCCTTGGACCAGGAGATGGACCTTCCCGGCTACAAGGTGCCTTCAAAAGGGGACGTCTCCTCTATCAGGGAGTTGGCAAGGTTGTTTAAGGCCTCGAAGAAGCCTTTGCTTCTTGTGGGGCACGGGGCCGTCATCTCGGGCGCGGACAAGGCGATCAGGAAGCTCGCCGAGAAGATGCGCTGTCCCGTCGTGGTGACCCTCCTGGGCAAAGGCGCGTTCCCGGAGACCCATCCTTTGTGCCTGGGCATGCTGGGGATGCACGGGACCGCCTATGCCAACAAGGCGCTCACGGCTTGCGATCTCATCTGTTCCGTCGGGTCACGCTGGGATGACCGCATCAACGGGAACAACGATGAGTTCTGTATCGGCGCCAAAAAGATCCACATCGACATGGATCCGGCGGAGATCAACAAGATCGTGATGCCTGATCTCTCGATCGTGGGCGATGCGCGTCTTGTCATCGAGGAGCTTCTCAAACACGTGGGGCCGCTCAATACCAAGGAGTGGATCCAGGAGGTGGATTATTACAAGAAGGACCTCCCCCTCCACTACTCTGACAAAGAGGGCCTGACCGCCCAGCGGGTCATCGATGATCTCTACCGCGTGACGGAAGGAAAGGCGGTCGTGACGACCGATGTGGGACAGCATCAGATGTGGGCGGCGCAGTTCTACAAGACCGACCATGCCCGCGACTGGCTCTCCTCCGGGGGTGCCGGGACCATGGGATACGGTTTTCCGGCCGCGATCGGCGCCCAGTTCGGCCGCCCGGGGGATCTTGTGGTGGCGATCGTGGGCGACGGGGGTTTCCAGATGACGCTCTCGGAGCTGGCCACCGCGGCGATCCACAAACTGCCCCTCAAGGTCATTGTTATCGACAATAAGTATCTCGGGATGGTGCGCCAGTGGCAGGAGCTCTTTTTCGACAACCGCCTCTCGGGCGTGGACCTGAAGGGAAATCCCGATTTCGTGAAGCTCGCCGAGTCTTACGGGATCAGGGGCTTCCATATCGACAAGGTCAAGGATTGTGCGAAGGTCCTCAGGGCCGCAATGGCCCACAAGGGCCCGGCGGTGATCCATGCCGAGGTCATCAAGGAGGGAAACGTGTTCCCCATGATCCCGGCGGGAAAAAGCGCCTACCATATGATCGTCGAGGCGCCGAAGCAGAAGATGGAGAAGCCCACAGGGTCGACATAAAATAAGCCGCTAGACACCGGACGCTAGCCACTAGAAGGTTTTTTAGTGCCAGTTGCAAGTGCCTACAAAAGGATCCTTATGAAACCAAACGACACGCATACGCTCAGTATCTTGGTGGCCAATAAACCCGGCGTCCTTGTGCGGGTGGCCCTCGTCTTCGCCCGGCGGGGATACAACATCGATTCGCTTGTGGTCTCCCCTGTCCACAATCCGAAATTCTCGCGCATGACGATCACGGCCAAGGGGGACCCGACAACGCTTGAGCAGATCATCAAGCAGGTGAACAAGCTCGTGGATGTCATTCACGCCAGCGAGCACGACACCGCGACCTCGGTCGACCGCGAGATGTCGCTCTTCAAGGTGAAGACCTCGGGCGCCTCGCGCACGATCGTGGCGAAATATCTCAAGCAGTATCATGCCAGGGTTGTGGATGAGACCGGCGGGCATCTCATCATCGCCCAGCTGGGGGCCACCGAGGAGCTGAACGCCCTTGAAGCGGTCCTCAACAAGTACGGGCTGGTCGAGATGGTGCGGACCGGAAAACTCCTGATGACCAAGGGGCCCGAGACGACCTGATCCGGGGATCTTTGTGATCACAGAAAAGCCCCTCTGATTTGAGAGGGGCTTTTTCTTTTCTCCGGGCGAACGCCATCATTTTACAGGTCTGAGTTCCTCCGGGAGGTTCTGCGGATCAAATTGCCAGAAGCGGCCGCTCGTCATGATGTCCAGGGGGCCCCGGAAGAGAAGGAAATATTCCTTCCCCTCCTCCATCTCCAGGACAACGCCTGTCGGGAATCCGAACATGTTCACCCCGCCTGTGACCGCGTGCCTCCCCGCGTCCAGGGTGATCGCGGCCAGACTGTTCTTGGAGACCGTGATCTTCCTGTCGTCGATGATGAAATAATGATATTTGATGCCGTCCTGTGTCGAGGCCGGCTGGGACCGGATGATGAGGACGCTCTTATTTGTTCCCGCCGAGAGGTTGAACGACACTTCCTGAAGAGTCATCCTGCTGGCTGCGTACCACGCCAGGGGATCGTTCAGGCGGTTGGCCGAACATCCGCAAAGCATCAAAATGACCATTATTAGGACGGTATTTGTTGGCAGGGGACGCGTAGATCCTCCTTATTATTCACAAACGAGAAGGTGGACGGCACGGGCCAGTCTCTCCTTCTGGCCCCGCGTCAGACGCCCGATCCTTCTTAAAAAGCGCCTGTTGTCGATCGTGCGGATCTGGTCGACCATGACTTCTGAATCCTGACGCAGTCCACTGGATCTTGAGGGGGATACTCTTACCCGGATGGGCTGCCCTTTGGGAAGGATATTTGTTGTTAATGGACAAACGATGGTGCTGGGATGGGCGTCGTTCAGGAGGTCGGTTTGAATAACGACGACTGGACGGATCTTCCCCGGTTCAGTGCCCAGGGTCTCTCCCAGGTCCGCGATGAAGATGGAGAACTTACTTATCTCGAGGGGCATCGTAAAGTTCTCCCATCTCCCCGAGGAACTCCATCGAGGAGGAGGCCACGGCCCTGGAGGCCCGTTGCAGTTTCACCCGCAGGGCCTTTCGGTCATTGGCCTTGTTATAAAAACGCAACGCGTCATTGATATAGGCGTTCCGGGGACATTTCAACATCTTAACCATGGCTTCAGTTTCCTTGAAGACATCATCCCTGAGTTTGAGCGACAGGACTTTCATCGGGGCCTCCTTATGGTATATCCATCTGGTATATACCACGGATTCCGGATGAAAGAAATAAAAATATCCACTCGCTAGCGTGACTTAGTTCTGGGCCGCCTGATTCAATT
>JAAYZZ010000116.1 GCA_012514595.1 Elusimicrobiota bacterium | reverse complement strand
TCACGATCGGTCCTGTGATCGTGGAGGCGGTCCGTCGGCATACGAAAAGACCGATCAAGGCGCATCTCATGATCGAGAATCCGTGGGATTATGTTGATCCTTTTATCAAAGCCGGGGCGGATATCATTGGGATCCACGCGGAATGTTACGGTGAGCGTCGGGCGTTCTGCCGGGAATACGGGCAATATCCAAAGGAAGTCGATGTGATTGATGCCCAGATGATGCGCCGGGACATCCAGAGGATCATGGATGCCGGCGCCCGTCCGTGCCTGGTGATCAATCCCGGGACGCCGGTCTCCTGTCTCGATCCTGTCCTCGATGAGGTCAGCGATGTCCTTTTGATGTCCGTGGACCCGGGGTTCGCGGGTCAGAAGTTCAAGCCCGAGGCGCGATTCAAGATCAAGGAACTTCGTGAGCAGTTCGTCGGGGACATTGCCGTCGATGGCGGAGTGAATGCCGAGACCGCGCCCGGGATCGTCAAGGCGGGGGCTAATGTCCTTGTGACCGCGAGTTATTTCTTCAACTCGCCGGATCCAGCCGGGGCCGTCAAGTTCCTGAAGAGTCTGTCGTAAGGCTTTTTGTGTGCTATATTTTCATCAGGAAGGGCGGTGTTGCTTGATGCGAACAAAGATGGCTCAGTCTATGCTGGAATATCTTTTGTTGATGGCCCTGGTCGCTTTTCTTGTCTTTGTTTTCCTGAAGAGGGGCGGATGGGAGGGCGTGAAGACGTCGGCGACGGGGATGTTCAGCACAGGAGAGCAGCAGATCCTCGGGAATTGATCTCCCGGGCTCCGGCTTGTGGTCCCATGGTCAATTGGCCCGTCGCTTGTCCCGGATGAAATTGCTTTTTTCCTGCGCTTTGGCGAACTTCTTCAAATCTGCTCCGATCTCACCGATCTGCGCCACATGGGAAATGGTCTGGTAGGCGTTCGAGACGATCCCGATCGAAAGGGTCATGAGCCCCGTCTTCACTTCGTTCCCCTGGCGGTCTTTGCCCGCGATATAGCCGGCTATCCGGTCCTCGGGAGAATAGAAGGAGGGGGCTGTCTCGTCAAAGAGCGCGATGATCCGCTCGCTCACCTTGTCGGCGACATCGTCGTCGCAGGCAAAGACAAAGTCGTCTCCCCCGATGTGGCCGATGAAGATATCCCGTCCTTCGATCTCGCGGCTTGCCTGGACCAGGATCTGGGCCGTGGCCTGGATCACCTGGTCTCCTTTCTCGAACCCGTACTTGTCGTTATAAAGCTTGAATTTGTCGAGATCGCAGTATCCGACCGCAAAGGTCTTTCCGCTTTTGATCCGTTCCTGCAGGGCTTCGGTGATCGAGGCGTTCCCGGGAAGGTGCGTGAGGGGATTGGCGTCGAGATTGCGCGTCGTTCTTTTCATGATCATCGCGATCCGCGCGAGCAGTGTGTGCGGTTCAAAGGGTTTGATGAGATAGTCATCGGCCCCTGCGTTGATCCCGCTCACCATGTCCTGGATGTCTCCCTTTCCTGTGAGCATGATGATGGGGATGTGAGAAAGGAGGACGTCCTTTCGCAGCTCCTTGCAGAAATCGGGGCCGTTCATGACCGGCATCATGTAATCCGTGATGATGAGGTCCGGATGTGTCTCGCGGGCGCGTTGAAGGCCCATTTGGCCGTTATTGGCCGAGACGACCTCGAACTGTTCGGAGAGGGAAAGCTCCAGGACATCGAGGATGTCCGCGTCGTCGTCGATGATGAGGATGCGGGGTTTTGTCATGCGACCTCGGTCTTGTTGTCTTCCGGTTTCTTGTTGATGTGTTTGTAGGGCAGGGTGAAATGGAACGTGGTCCCCGCTCCTGGTTCGCTGCTGACCCAGATGCGGCCGTGGTGTGCGGCCACGATGTTCCTGACGAGCGCGAGGCCTAGCCCTGTGCCCTTGACGTTCATGTTGATCTCATTCTCCGCCCGATAGAATTCATCAAAGATCTTTCCCAAATCCTCTTTTTTGATCCCGATCCCGCTGTCGGCCACTTCGATGGTCAGCTTTTCCTGGTCGGGCCTGGGGATCACGTTCACGCTGATCGAGCCCTTTTCGGGCGTGAATTTGATGGCATTGCTCAAAAGGTTGATGAAGACGCGTTCGATCTGGCCCTGATCGATCTCGATCGCGGGGATGTCGTCGGGGATCGAGAGTTTGATCGTAATGTTCTTGGCCCCCAGTTGAGGCGTGAGAAGGTCGGCGATGTTGTCCAGCAGGGGCTTGAGCGGCTGCAGCCGGGGACGCATTTCGACGCGTCCGGATTCGATCCGGGCGATGTCGAGAAGATCGTTGATGAGCTTGACCAGGTTGTCGGAATGAAGATTGATCTTGGCGAGACGCTCCTTCACGGGTTCGGGGATCTCTCCGACCTTTCCGGTCATCAGGATGGCGGCGTATCCCTTGATCGACGTGAGCGGTGTCCGCAGCTCGTGGGATACGGCGGAGATGAATTCCGATTTTTTCTTGGAGACCTCCTCGAGGTTCTTGAGCGCGAGGGTCAGTTCCTTGGTCCGCTCCGCGACCTTCATTTCCAGGATCTGGCTGGAACGGTAGACCTGTTCAAAGAGCTGGGCGTTCTCGCCGGCTTGGGCGAGCTGGTTCGCCAGGATGCTGATGATCTCTTCGTCCCCCTCGGTGACCGGCTGGGCGTTGTAGTTGTTCCCGACAAAGAGGATCCCCGAGAGTTTTTTCTGGGTCAAAAGGGGCGAGAGAATGAAATGTTCGGCGTCCAGGATCTGGACGATGAGCGAGCGGGCGGTCTGCGAGGACCGCAGCGATGAAAGGATCACGCCTTTCTGGAGCGTCGCGATGAGGTCCGCTTCCCCGGCGAGGGCGTTGAAGAACGTCTCGATCTTTGCCGAGGCCATGCCGATATTGACCCGGGGGGTCAGGACTTTCTCGTCGGAGAGGGTGGCGATGAGCCCTTTGGAGAATCCGAGCTCCGCGATCATGGTCTGGTCGAAACGCTGGAAGACCTCATTGTCGTCGAGCGTCATGTTCATTTTCTGGGCCATCTTCTGGAGGATGTTCAGGCCCGTGAGACGGCGGTCGAGCTCCTCCTGGGCCTTGTTGAGTTCGAGGTCGGTCTTGACGATGAGTTTGGCCTGCTCATCCAGCTCGTTAAACGCCTCCAGGATCTTGTTGTAGGCGGCCCGGATCTCTTTCAGATCCTCGTTCTTTCCGATGAGAAAGTAGAGAGATACGATGAGGCCCGCCAGAAGGACGACGCAGCCCAGGATCAGCAAAGGCGTGAAGTCGAAGGTGTAGATCGGATACGCAACGTTGTTCATAGGGTTCACATGATCGCCAGCATCATGATCGACGCGCTCTGGGGCAGGAGCGCCGAAGGTCCTCCGGCTCCATCCAGGGCGCAGATCTCGCCATAAGTATACATCCCGAAAATGGGAGAGGTTAATCCTAAAATCTCTTTTATGAGAGGGATCTCGCGTTCAGCGGTCCGCCCGAGGACTTTTCGGCGGGAGATCGACTCCAGGATCAGGATGGCCCTGGGGACGGCTCCTCCCAACCGAGCCTTGAGCGCGAGCGCAGCCTTGTGCGCAGAGTTCCGGCAGGAATCTTTGTCTCCGAGCATGAGATGGATCTTCGCCCCGGGCGGGACCGAGGCCTGCATGAGGAGACTTTGGTCCGGCAGGACCCTGACGGGGGACAGAAGCTGGTATTGCTTGGCCCCTGAAAGACGGATCCCCAGAGGGTACAGGAGGCCGATATCGCCCAGGGACCGTGAGGAGGTCCGGGCGAGCGCGTCGGGAAAATATTTCTCGTAGAGAGAGACGGCGGGAAGCCCGTCGATCTGCCGGATGATATTGTCCTCGGCCTCTGTCACGATGTGGGGGCGTCCGATCGGCTGCCATCCGTGCGTGGCCTCGCTGGCGCAGACGGTCTCTCCGCCGATGAGGACTCCGACCATCCCGTCGGGGAAGAGGGTATCGTTCAGGGCGACAACAGAGGAGTCCCGCGTCCCGCAAAAAGCGCCTATGATCGGAAAGACCCGGCCGAAGCCTTCGAGAAAGCCGAGCGCCAGAGGCGAAGCGTTCTTTTGCAGACCGCTGAAGAATCCGAGGAATTGGACCCGTTTCGACATTGGGGCCTGTGCGATGAGGTCGCGACTGAATTTGACCGTGCTCTGGTGGATGTCATCGGGGGGAAGGGCCCCACGGGCGAGGACATTGGTCCGAATCTCGTCGGAACGCAGCGCGAAGATCCCCACCCCGCGCATCTCGATGCTCCCGGACAAAATGATGCCGGGCGATGCCGTGAAGATGATCTTCTGTGGCTGAAGGATCTTCTGTACGATCCCGATGCACGAAAGGTGATAGGGATATTCCGCGGTCGCGACGATGAGAACGAGATCGCATGAGATCTGATTCGTGATGTTCTTGGCGACGATCGCCGCCTCCCGGAACGCCTCGATGGGGTCCGGGGCATTGGAGAATCCGATACCGATGTGTGTCGACATAAAAGTATTTTAAATCAATACAAGGAATGGGACAAAGAACTTGTTGTAATTTCCTGAAGGAAAGGTCCCTGTGCAAGTTTTGACGCGGAAGGGGAGAGTCCGCCGGTCTCGCCTTGCTCGTGCCGGATTATTCGGCGGGGGCATCAGATAATAAAAAAAGACCGCTTTTGCGGTCTTTTGATTGTCTGGTAGCCCCAACCGGATTTGAACCGGTGTTTGATGGCTGAGAACCATCCGTCCTGACCAGGCTAGACGATGGGGCCGAAATTTTATCCTTCATTCCCCTGTCCTGCTAACGGCATCTCAAGTGAAGCAGGTTGGGGCGGAAAGAGGCCACAAATATATCACAGAAGCCAAAAATTGCAAAAATCTTTTTCAGGGGCGCCTAATCAATGAGGCGCAGCCAGGGGATCATGGCCGTGAGCGCTGTGGCGGTCAGGAGGATCCCTCCGATCCCGACGAGGAACAATCCAAAACGTACTTTCTTCGCCCAGGTCAGGATCCCGCGGACCGAGAGCAGGCCTACCCCGAAGGCGGAGAGTACGCCGATCCAGCGTTCGTCCAGGACGAGAAAGGCGCGGTAGTTCAGGAGGATATTGCCGGCGAAGATCACCGGAAGGCTCATGAGAAAGCTCAGTTTGAGGGTGTGTTCCTGGTCGAATCCCCGCCAGGAGAGAGCGGCCATCGTGGTCCCGGCCCGGGACATGCCCGGGAGGGTCGCCAGGGCCTGGGCCATTCCCAGGAGGACCCCATCGATCCAGGAAAGGTTCGCGGATGTTTTTTGTCCCAGGCGGGCGGTCCGGATCTGCAGGGCTCCCGTGATCAGCAGCATGATACCGATCAGGCCTGTGAGCGCGGTCTTGGCGTTCGGCGCCCGATGGACGAGGAGCGCAAAATGCTGGTTCAGGACAAGGCCGATGCCCGTCAGGATCGTTGTGGTGATGAGAAATAAGAGGACCTTGCGGTCTTTTGTCTCCGCGCTGCGACCGGGGACGATCGCCCGGAACGCGCCGAGGATATCTTTCCAGAAGAAGGTGAGGGCCGCTCCGAACGTGCCCAGATGGAGCAGGAGGGCATAACGCAGCAGTTCGTTCGTGGATTCCTGGGAACCGAAAAGATGGGTCTTGGCGAGCATGACACAGGTCTTGGAGCTGACCGGGACCCATTCGGTGACGCCCTGGATCGCGCCGAGGATGATATGTTCGAGCATGCCTGCCTTTCTGTGACCCTGTGCCGTGTGACCTTGTGGCCTTGTGGCCTTTTTTCTTTGTGTTCTGCATGCTATCAGAATCACTCACGGGAGTCCATGTCTTGTCCACAAAAGTTCCGGGCCCGTGGACATTCTTTTTTCATGATGTTAAGATACCGCATTATGATCACTTCCCGAGATGAAGAATTCATGCGTCTGGCCATTGCAAAGACCCGGGAGGGGATCGCCCAGGGGCAGACCCCCTTCGGCGCCTGTATCGTCCGCGAGGGGAAGGTCATCGCCTGCGGGCACAACCAGGTTTGGGCCACGACGGACATCACCGCCCACGGGGAGGTCCAGACGATCCGTCAGGCGTGCCAGGCCGTCGGGGGAGTGAGCCTGTCAGGGGCCACGATCTATTCGACGACCGAGCCCTGCCCGATGTGTTTCAGCGCGATCCACTGGGCGGGGATCACAAGGATCGTCTGCGGGGCCGAGATCGCGGATGCCGAGGCGGCCGGTTTCCGGGAGCTTGTGATCCCCAATGAGATCATGAAGCGCGAGGGGAAAAGTCCGATCGTGATCGAGCGGGGATGTCTGCGGGAAGAGTGCCGAAAACTTTTTGAGGAATGGAAGGCGGCGGGCCGTTCGCGGTCCTATTAGGAGAGGGATATGCGTCAGATCATGGGGGTGCTGGTCGGGCTCGTTCTTTTGAGCGGGTGTGTGGTGACGACATCGACGCGTCCGCTGGTCGTCCAGCCTGCCGTATCCTGGACGGATATTGCGCTGGGCACAGAACGGGAAGAGGTGCGCGGAGTCCTCGACCGGCAGATCGTCGTCGGATACGAGATCGATGAGGCGTCAGGGATGGCGAGGCCTCTGATGGCGAGCGCGCTTGTCGGCAGCGAGATCCTG
>JAAYZZ010000115.1 GCA_012514595.1 Elusimicrobiota bacterium | reverse complement strand
CCCATTTGCCGCTTCGATCGTTCCATCAGCCATCTCCCGGAGAGGGGACGGAATATGATCGTTATGACCTGAGCCGGAGGATCGCCTCGGCGATCACGGCCCTTGCCGATCCCCAGACAGGGATCTCACCCAGCCACATCGGCCATCCGGGCTCAACGGACATGGCCTTTCTTTACGACAAAGCGGTCGATGCCATGGTCCTCGAAGCGTCCGGATTTTCGGACCGGGCCAGGAAGGTCCTGGATTATTTTGCCTCCCGGTTGAGGATCCCGACAGAGCAGATCATCCGCGATTCGGATGCCAACGGGATCGACGGGATCCTGAAATTGTATCCGTCGGTGGACAAGCCGCGGGCGGTGAGCCTCACGAATGCCTTTGATATCCGTTCTCTTGAGCCCGAGGGGCAAGCCCGGTTCGAATACTGGACCTCACCCGGGCCGATGGCCTTTCTGGTCATGGCCTTTCTGCAGGTGGACCCTGCGCGTTTCCGGGATACGGCCATCCGGGCCGGAGAGGCCCTCCTGGCCATGCAGGGTCCCGACGGGGGCATTACCGACGGGGACAGGGGGTTTGACGATGTCCATACCGAGCCGCATATGGATACGCTCGCGGCCTTCATGATGCTTTTCCAGGTGACAGGGCAGGAACGGTGGAAGACCGCGGCCGAAGCGGCCTGGGCCTGGTTCGAGAAGAACGTTTTTGTCCCGGAGGCAGGGATCATTTATCAGGGGATGGGACGTTTCGAGCCCCGCAAGATCTTTGCGACCGATGCCTATTCCTGGACCATGGCCAGTCCCCTTGCGGACCGGATCCCCCTCACAGCGCTCGAGGCGCTCACCGACCGGATGCTCCGCCTGGGGGTCTCGAGGGTGACCGTGGACCTCCCCGGCGGAAAGAGCGAGACCCTGACGCTCATTGATTTCACGGATGCCGGGGACCCGAAGGTCGCCTCGGACCGGGGCGGGTTCCATCCCATGGGTTCCGTCGAGTGGATCGGCGGGGTGATCCTGTCGCTTCAGAAGAACGCGGTGCGTTTCTGGCAGGCGGGGGATGAGGCCGATCGGGCCAAGGCCCGACACATGAAGGCCCTGGCGGAATATTTTACAGCCGAGGCGGTCCGCGCTTTTTATTCCCTGGATGGGCTCGACGGACTCCTCTCATTTTACGCGACGGGGCAGTGGGTCCCTACCGGCCACGGGTGGCGTACCCCGTATTTTTATGTGAAGGACCCCCAGGGCGGGACCGTTCTGACGGGCGGGAGCACCATCGGGGCCTGGCCTGTCCTGCCGTTGCGGCGCCGGAATCCCTTTGTTCTCCAGGATGATTACGGATCGGTCTACGACGCGATCCCTCTCGACGGAGAGGATCACAGGGCGATGTTGGCCTATGTCTCCGAGATCATCGGTGAGCGGGCGTTCGTCGAGAATATCCCGCGGGGGATGTCGCCCGAGGCGGACGAGGCCCCCGAGGCCTGGCGGCATAACGAGAAGATGTTCCAGGCGTTCAATTCCGGGGACTATTATTCGGCGATCCTTTGGGCGCGGAAGGTCGTGGATAACCGCGAGTGGGTGCGTCTGGCCCGAGCCGAACAGGAGCGCAAGGACCGGGAGGTCGGGGGGCTGGTCGATTATCCGTGGGGGACGCCGGTGACCCAGGCCCGGGAGGCGCAGAGAAGGGTCGAGAGGTATCCGCTTCTGAATGAAGTGGGTGCCGCGATGTGGGGGCTGGCGGCTTCGAATTACCGTCTCGGTAACGAGCCAGAGGCCAAGGCCTGGATCCGGACCGTGATCGAGGCGGTGCCTTGTCATCAGATCTTTGCCCCCAGCGGGCCTGGTTATTGGAATGCCCTTGTCTCTTGGGAGAATAATCCCGGCGCAACGGTCCTGGATGCGGACATGGGACGGCTTTATCGCCAGGTCCTTCAGGAGATGGGGAGGGCTGACGGAGCCCCTGCCCTAAGACCCTAATTTCTTAAAAAACAGAGAAATCGGATATTTTTTATCTGGAAAGATGCAAGCTATTTTATATAAATGGCTTGTGGCTTTTGTCTTATTGTCTTGTGAGGTTGACGCGACAGGGTTCATAGTGCATACTTTAACATATTCTTACAAAGCGGGTTTCGTCTCTCTTTCCACAAAAAGGAGTCCTTTTATGCGTAAGGTCTGTTCCCTGTTTCTGGTCATGACCATGGTCCTGTCTTCGGTCACGGGATATGCCCAGGGGGTATCTCTTCCTGCCGTGGGCGCCATGGTGCAACCCTCCGAGGCGTTCAGTCCCATGGTCCTTCGCGGGATGGTTCTGTCCCCGGACAAACCCCTGACATTTGATTTTATCGTGGACCAGGGCAATGAGATCCTGGCGGATCAGGATTTTCGCATCACGGCCCAGAGGCTCATCAACTATTTCTTTGCGTCCATGACCGTCCCGGAGGGGGACCTGTGGGTCAACCTGTCGCCTGTGGAGAAGGACCGGGTCCTGACAGATGAAATGGCCCGCACGGAACTGGGGCGCGACCTTTTGGCCCAGGATTATCTTCTCAAGCAGCTCGCAGCCTCTTTGATCTATCCCGAAGGAAAGACAGGGCAGGCTTTTTGGAAGCGGATCTATAACGAGGCCCACGAGAAATTCGGTACCGTCGAGATCCCTGTGGATACTTTCAACAAGGTTTGGATCGTGCCCTCGACCGCGTCTGTCCATGAAAGTGAGGGGCGGGTGTATGTGACCGATGCCCGGATGAAGGTCATGCTGGAAGCGGATTATCTGGCAGCGAATGACACACGAGACCTGACAGAAGACGGAGCGTTCGGGTGTCAGGTGTCGGGTGTCGGGTGCCCTTCGGCTGAGCTCTCTAAGCAGATCCTCCGTGAGGTCATCGTTCCCGTGATCCAGGAAGAGATCAACACGGGAAAGAATTTTGCGCTCCTGCGTCAGGTGTTTTATTCTCTGGTCCTTTCGAAGTGGTACAAAAAGGCCTTTGCCGAGAGCGCCCTCAAGAAGGCCTATGCGGACCACAATAAGGTCGCGGGGGTGGATGTGAGCGATCCGGCCCTTAAGGAGAAGGTCTATCAGCAGTATCTGGAGGCCTACCGCAAAGGGGTTTTCAACTATATCAAGGAAGAGACGGACCGCCTGACGAACGAGCCTGTGCCGCGTCAGTATTTCTCCGGCGGGTTTTCAGACGGGGCCATGGCCTTTGTTGATGCGGCCGAAGGGACGGTCGATCCTAAAGGACATGCCTTGGTGACCGTGGAGGCGAGCTTTGCGGATGACGATGCCCTGTTTCTCAAGAGAGAATTGGATCAGGTTCATGCGGGGCTTGTGCAGACGCTTCAGGCCAGAGGGGTTCCCGGGATCGATCGTGCGACGATGCGCGGGGTCGTGACGGCGATGGGCGTAAGAGATGTCGTCGAGGTTCCTTATGGGGACGAGGTCCCGGCAGGCTCTTTCCTTGTTTCCCCGTCGGGATGGCGGAGGATCTATAGGGATGGCGAGGTTTTTGTCCAAGAAGGTGTCGGCGTTTTTGACGTCCGTCTTGATGACGGCCGCCGGTTTTATGTGACGACACAGGATGCGGCGATGTCCGCGGACAAGAGTCGCGGAGCCATCAAAAGATTCGTGGCGTCCCTGGCCAGGGCCTCCCTCTTGCTTGGCACGGGGGCATTGGCTGAGGAGATCCGGGTGAGCAATTTTCACGCGGTCCGGGAGGCGGGCGGGAAGACGGGGGTCAGCCTCACGATCGAGGCGGTTGGTTCTGCGAGTCCTCGGATCGAGGCGGTGATGCCTGTGCAGGTTGTTCTGGAGAACGGGATGAGGGTGATCTATGAGGACCTTGCGGTCGCGCGTGGAACAAATAACACCTTTGAGGTCGTCATCCCCGGGAGCCAGATCCAGACTTATCCCTGGTACGCTGATCGCGCGTTCTTTGCGGCGTACGGGACGACCCAGGAGGTGTTTGACGTTGCGGACACTCTTCCATCGACAGGCGATCTGGAGCCTGAGGTTGCATTAGCTGAGGTCCAGAGTGGCGAGGCCACCATCAAGAACGTTTTTATTGGGAAAAACAAGGTTTCTTTGGGCTTTAGTAATAATTCGGTACTTAAGGTTAGGCCCGGTTGGCTGGAGTTCATCGTTTCGAAAAGGACTCTGTCTGCTCATGGGGCCTTTGGTCCTGTGGATATCGATGTTTTTGATAAGGAGCGATTGGCGCGTCTTTTGGCTGCGTTTGATAAAGAAAAGAACAAGGATACGGATTCCGCTATGTCGGAAGCGAGAGCCACGGCTTTTGGGGCACTTTTGGTTGGAGCCTCTTTGACGTTGGGGATCGGAGCGTCGGCTGAAGAAATTAAGGTGACAAAATTTGACCTTGTTCCCGAGGCAGATGGAAGATCGGGCGTGAGCATGACGGTCGAGGCGTTTGGTTCTGCGAGTCCGCGGATCGAGGCGGTGATGCCTGTGCAGGTCGTTCTGGAGAACGGGATGAGGGTGATCTACGAGGACCTGGAGGTCGCGCGCGGAACGAATAATACGT
>JAAYZZ010000114.1 GCA_012514595.1 Elusimicrobiota bacterium | reverse complement strand
GCACGCTCCCGTCGAGCTTCATGATGGAGCCCTTCCCGAACTGCTTCTCGATCTGCGTCAAGGCCAGCTCCAGGGCCTTTTTTCGGTTCTCGGTCTCGACAGGTGTTTGTTTCTTGACTTCGGACATGTCTCCTCCCTTTTTATGAATATTACTATCAAGGGGTGCTTGATTATACATATCGAGGGGGGGCATGTCAAAGGGGAGAAAAGTGAAAAGTGAAAGGTTAAGAAAGAGAAAAAGCTAAAAAGCGAAAGAGCGAAAAAGAAAAAAGGAACCCCGAAAACCAGGAGGAACAATCTTAAGAAAACTTAAAAATCCTGCCCTGCCTTCAGCGGCCTTTGTTTTTCATCCTGACAATCGCTCAAGGAGATTCCAAAATACGTTCCGCGCTCTTATCCGGATGATCCTCCTCCTTTGCGCCCTCCCCTGCCCCGCTCCTCATTTCCCCGCCTTTTCCATTTTTGCTCTTTCCCTTTTTAACCTTTCACTTTTCCCCTTTCACCTTTCACTTTCCCGACAAAATCCGACAATTCCCCTCTCCCCCTGCTATACTTGATCCAGGAGGTTTTCTATGATCCGCCACAACAAAACAGCCTTCACGATGATGGAGGTCATGATTGCGGTCATCATCGTCGGGATCCTCGCCGCGATCGCCTTGCCGCGCCTCACGGGTATGCTTCAGAGACGACGCTACGACGAGGCCAAACGGGTCGTCCTGGCCATGGCCGGGGCCCAGGCCCATCACTTCCTAAATAACGGAACGTTTGCGACAAACATGACCAGTCTGGATATCGATGTCCCTTCCTCAAAGGCTATCACGGGAGCGCAATACACCATTTTAGCAGGCGCATCGACTACGGCGGTCAGCATGGGACTCAAGACCGCAGCCGGGAACGGCAAGATGGGCATTGATATGACCTTACAGAACAACCGCCCCGTGATTAGCGGCTACTGGTGGAGGGAAGATTCCGGAGGGGTTATCGGGGCGGGAACTCTCCACAGCGGCACAAGCTCGGATGTCTGGAACTCGGCTCGCTGACCTTTGCTCACCCGGTCATCTTGAGGACTGAGAGGACCGCAAGCGCGGCCGTATCCACCCGAAGAACCGCCTCTCCAAGACTCACAGGGATCGCGCCTTTGGCGATCGCGGACGCAGCCTCTTCGGGCGTAAAATCTCCTTCCGGGCCGATCAGGACCAGGACCTTTTCTCCCGAAATCCCATCGACGGCTTTCTTGAGCGGCACCCTCTCCCCCTCGAGCCAGGGGATCAAGACCTGTCCCTCCCCTGAGGCCGGACAGGCTAAGACATCTGGAAAAGACATGACGGGATAAAGTTTGGGAAAAAAGAGCCGCTTGGACTGTTTGCCTGCGCTCACGATGACCCTCTCCCAGCGGGCCGCATAAGATCCTTCGGCCCTGGGGCGCACCTCGGTCCTGTCCGTGATCATCGGGATGATGGCATCCACCCCCAACTCCGTCGCCTTCTCGAGGATCGTCTCAAACTTGGCCCTTTTGGGGACCGCACACGCCAGACAAACCTCCATCACCCCCGGGGTGAAGGAGGTTCTTCCGAGGACTTTTAATGTCAGGGACGAACGGTCAGCCTCTCCGACAGAGGCCCGGACGAGCGCGCCCTTGCCGTCCACAACCTCCAGCTCGGCACCCGGCTTCAGGCGAAGGACATCGCGGATATGGTGAACTTCATCAGGGTCTGTAACCTTGAGAACAAGAGCTGAAGGATCGATGAGAGGAAGATAGGCGCGGTGCATGAAAGTGCTATGAAAAGGGGTCCTGTCTTTTCGCGGGGCAACGGGCAACAGGCAGTAGAAAGCAGTCCCAACATTTCCCTACCGACAACCAACGGATCCTTCCCCTACTCTCCTTCTTCCCGCTGCCTGCCAACGGCTTGCCCGCTATCTTTTCTTATTTCTTAAAAGCTGTGCATCTCCGGAAACATGCGGTACTCGATCTGCTCCTGGGGATTGTCCGTCGTGCCCCGGGTGATCGTGGTCCCCGAAAGAAGGACTCCCTCCGAATTATCCCTGCGGGTCACCAGTCGGAACTGGAAATAATACCGGCCCGTGGCCGTGTCCTGCTCAAAGACAGCATACAAAGGCTGCGACGCATTGTTGAAGATCGTCCCGGCCACGGTCCCGATCTTCTCGGCATCTGCGGGACAGTTCCCAGCCGCCGCCCGCCGACAGGCGAAAAGATCATTTCCGCTCACGCTGAAACAGGCCCAGGTATCGTCGGTGTAATCAGCCGGGGTGTCCCGCAAAACGCCATCGATACGCCTGTCCTGACGAAAACACATTCTGTTGTCCGCCAAGGCAACACCCAAAGATCCGGGGGTCGCATCACCTGTGATCTCGCGAGCCTCGTAGCGGATCCTCTCGGCCGCGGCCGCGAGCTGACTGTAAAGAGAGGCCTCGCGCGAGAAGTCGCGCTCCATCCGGCGGATGGCATAATCCGCGGCCCCGATCCCCAGAAGAACGATGGTGACCATGATCGAGGCAATGATGAGCTCGGTGAGCGTGAGTCCGCGGAAACTGTTTTTTATTTGCTCTCTCATGCTTTTTCGCATCTTTTCTTTCTTCCTACCACCTACAACCTACCGCCTACAACCTTAATATGTCACCGTTACGGTCACTTCTTTTCCCTTGACCCCGTCATTGGTCACGGTATAGGTCCCGCCTGTTATTCCGTCCGGAAGCGCACCGAGAACATCCACGATCTGGTGCTCCCCTTCCGTCCAGGCACCCGCCGCATCCTCCCACATCTCCTTGTCCACCCGGCCCCGGAGCTCGTCCAGGACCTTGCGGCCGGTAACGGCGGCCTTGAGTTTCATGTCGGAATCATAAGCGGGTTTTCGGGTATTCGCGATCGTGGCAAAGACGACCATGACCGTCGATAACACGATCACGGCCGCGACAATGACCTCGATCATCGTGAACGCATTTTTTCCTGAAGAAACCGTGATCATAACCCTCCTTCGGGATCTCTTACGATCCGCACGCGCTCATATCGCCCGGGCAGCTTGTCCCGGTGCAGCAGGGATTTCCCGTGCCGAGAGGGTCTCCCAAGGTGACCCTGGCATTAAAACCTGTGCCTTTTGCAAAACATTGATTCGGGTTACAGCTCACCTCCGGGGAGGACAAATTGATCCCCAAATTCTCATTGATCGCCTGCGTGTCGAATCCGGAGGAGGAATAAAATGCCCCGTTACGGACACGGTAGGCCTTCTGGGCCCCGTGGAGGAATTCAAGGTCCCGAATCCCGTTGCGGGCCCGGGCATTATTGACCGCCTTCGTAAAGGTCGGGACCGTGAACGCGGCAATGATCCCGGCCACGATCACGACGATCAGGACCTCCATGATGGTGAACCCTGGAAGAGATCTTGCACTTTTCATGGACACGCGTTGCCTGAACAGGATGGATTCGCCGAACCTAAAGATGACGCGAGCGTTGCGGTCGTCGAGAATCCTGTACCGCTGGCCGTGCATGTGACCCCGCCGGCACAGGTACAGGAGGAACAATTCGTGATGTTCAAGCCGAGGCCGGTGGTACCGTTATTGATCGCGGAAAGGTTGCCGTTGAGATAACTGCCATTGCGCGCCCTGTAGACCTGCTGGGCGCCGTGGATCACGATGAGGCTGTTGATCGCATCCCGCGCGCGGGCGCGGTTGATGGACTGGGAGAACTTGGGTCCGACAAGAGCCGCAAGAAT
>JAAYZZ010000012.1 GCA_012514595.1 Elusimicrobiota bacterium | reverse complement strand
TTTTTTTTGTTCTCCCCGGGATGGTCTGGTCGGTGGCGATGTCCTTCTTTCTTTTTCTTATCATCGTCGAGGAGAGAGGCGTCTACGATTCCTTTCGTGAAAGTTTTTTCCTGGTCCGCAAGGACTGGAGAGATGTCTTGAGCATGCTGGGGATGCTCCTGGCCTGCTATTGTCTTGTCCTTCTTCCGCTTCTGTTCGGGCTGGCTTTCTGGGGGGCCTCAGGAGGTCTCATCGCGATGGTCGCCCTTGTGGTCGCGGCAATTCTTCTGCCTCTTGGGGTCGCCTCGTATCTCGAACTTTTTCGGCTATTACGGTTGCGCACGAAAGGACAGGTGCGGATCGTGACGTCGGTCACCGGAGGGCATCAGGCATGAGGAAAGTCCTGTCGTGGCTGATCGCCGTGCGTCCGAAAACCCTGGCCGTAGCGGCTGCTCCCGTCGGGGTTGGCATCGCAATGGCCTTCGGGGACGGGGTGGGGCATGTTCCTTCGGCCGTCGTGGCGTTTGTGGGGGGGCTTTTGATCCAGATCGGGACCAACCTGTCCAACGACTATTTTGATCTCAAGCGGGGCGCGGATCGCCCTGGGGGGCGTGAGGCGCGTATCGGGGGTGTTGGGACCCCATCTCTTCCGGAGGCGAAGTGGGCGTTCATTCTGGCCTTTGCCCTGGCGGGTCTCTGCTGTGCGTATCTTGTGGCGCGCGGCGGATGGCCGATCCTCGTCATCGGACTTCTTTCCATCCTTTCCGGATTGCTCTACACCGCCGGGCCGTGGCCTTTGGCCTATTTGGGGCTCGGGGATCTTTTTGTCCTTGTTTTCTTTGGTCCTGTGGCTGTCGCGGGAACATACTATGTCCAGTCCTTCGAGTGGAACGGGGCTGTTCTTCTGGCGGGATTGGCGCCTGGATTCCTGTCCACGGCGATCCTGGCGGTCAACAATATCCGCGATGCCGAAACGGATGGCCTTGTGAACAAAAGGACCCTTGCGGTGCGCATGGGACGTCCGTTCGTGCGTCAGGAGTACCTGCTCTGTCTTTTGGCCGCCATGGCCGTTCCTGTGGGGATCTTTCTTTTGACCGGGGTGAAGCCCAGGATCCTTCTGCCGTCCGCGCTCATTTTCTTCTTTATTCCGACGGTGTTGGACGTGATGGCCTCTTCGGAGCGACGGGTTCTGGATCGGGCGCTCTCGCGCACGGCAGGGCTTCTGATGGTTTATTCCATTCTTTTTTCTGTGTTATGGGCGATCTGAAGATCGACAGTCTCCGTTTTTATCCGATCTCCTTTTCCCTGGAGAGGGCCGTCCGTCTGGGAGAACAGGAGCTGAGGCGCCGGGAGGGATTTCTTCTCCAGGTCACATCTTCTGAAGGGGAGGTCGGCTTTGGCGAGGCGTCCCCGCTTCCTGGCGTGAGCCGGGAGACTCTGGGAAAAGTCGGGCATCAGCTCCAGCATCTCCAGGCCGAACTGCCCGGAGTCCGCGTCCGTGCCGGATCCGGTGAGCTCTTCGCCTGGCTTTTTCGGCGCTGGGGGGACGGGCTCCTGGCCAGCTCTCTCAAGTTCGCTCTGGAGAGCGCCATCATTTCCCTGGCTGCGAAGAGGGGCGGCCTTGGCCTTGCGGAGTTCCTCGCAGGTGAAGTTCCGAGGCCTTTCCTGACATCGGCTTTCCTGTCCGGTGACGTGCGGGAGACCATGGCCCAGGCGCTCTTTTATAAGCAGAGAGGGATCCAGACATTTTGCCTTGCCGTCGGGGACCGGAATATTCCGTTGGCTGTCCGCCGGATCGAGGCCCTTCGGGAGATCCTGGGCCCTTCGGCCCTCCTTCGTCTTGATGCCCGGGGGTGTTGGGGGATCGAGGAGGCCCTTTTGTTTGCCGGATCCGTCGGAAAGAACCAGATCGAACATATCCTGACCCCCTGCAGGGAGCCAAAAGAGTGGGAGATCTTTGCCCGGAGGTCCGATATTCCGGTCGCCGCCCGGGCTGGGTGGCCCGGATTCTCTATCGAGGACTGCGATCTTTTCTTCGGATTGGAGACGGTCGTGGTTTCTCCCGGTGTCGAGGACGGTGTGACGGGGGCGCTCAATGTCATGGCCCGGGCCAGGGAGCAGGGGAAAAAGGTCGTCGTCGAGGGGGCCTTTGAATCGGGGGTCGGCACCACGATGCTGGCGGCCCTGGCCGCAGGGGGCGGGGGAACGTCCGATCTCGGGTCTTTCTTCTGGATCAAGGACAGGCTCCTCAATGAGGCGCCTGTGCTCGATTCGGGGATGATCTTTCCCCGGAATCTTTCAGTCTCATCCGAGGGCCTTTCGGCCGCGGTCCGGCAGCGTCTTCATGCCGTCTGATCTTCCCGAAGCTTTTCGATCTTTTTCCGCCAGATATCCGGAAGGGGCGTCTTTTGGCCTGTCTTTTTTGAGACGGAGACGTGGACGGTCTTGGCCATGGCCGCGAGGGTCCCGTCGGTCTTTCGGAAGGCGTATGAGATCACGACGGATGTGTCGCCGATATTCTCGAGTGCCACCTCGACCATGATCTTTTCGCCGTTGTGCAGGGGCGATTTGAAATCCGCTTCCGCATGGACCAGGGGGAATGTGAGGTCGGGATCGTCCAGGATTTGTCCGATGGGCATCCCGATTTTCTCGAAGACCTTTTCCTTTGTTTCGTGAACAAGATAAAAGAGCGCGCCGAAGAAGATCCGGCCTGTGGCATCGGTGTGGTGCAGGGATATCCGGGCGGGGCAAGAGAACATGCAGGCTCCTTTCTTTGGCCGCATTATAATCCCCGGTGAGGCTGGGAAAAAGGGAAAATCCTGTAAGTATCGTTATCAGGAAACGACAGAGAGAATGAAAAAAGGAGGTTCCTATGCCGTATCAGTTGCCACAGCTCAAATATGCCTATGACGCCCTCGAACCGTATATCGATGCCAAGACCATGGAAACGCACCACGGCAAACACCACAAGGCCTACGTCGACAAGTTCAATGCCGCTCTCGAAGGGCATCCCGATCTTCAGGCCCAAAAGGGAGAGCATGTGATCGCGTCGATCGACAAGGTGCCCGAGTCGATCCGTTCCGCGGTCCGCAATAACGGCGGAGGTGCCGTTAATCATGCGTTCTTCTGGGATGTGATGGCCCCCAACGCCGGAGGGGAGCCGGCAGGAAGGATCGGGGAGGCGATCAGGAAGGAGTTCGGGTCCTTCGGGGCGTTCCGGGAGAAGTTCTCCGATGCGGCCGCAACCCAGTTCGGATCCGGATGGGCGTGGCTTGTCGTCGGAAAGGATGGGCGTCTCGAGGTCATGAAGACATCTAATCAGGACTCCCCTCTTTCTCTCGGCAAAAAGCCTCTTCTGGCCCTCGATGTCTGGGAACATGCGTATTATCTCAAGTACCAGAACCGGCGGCCTGAATATATCGAGGCTTTTTATCATGTGATCGATTGGGGGAGGGTCGAGGAGATCTTTTCTTCTTGAACGTTCTTCCCGCCGGGAGAATCGAAAGGGCCTTTTCTTTTCAAGGAAAAGGCCCTTTCAATTTCTTGACATAGAAAGGAGGTCGCTTTATAGTACCCCGATTCAGGGCAATGGGGTCCTGTAAAAAAGAAGCGGGCGTTGATGCCTTTCTGGACATCCTTCATTACGAGCCAAAAACATCCTTCCTCAAAAGCCGCAAGGGCTTTTGGGGATTTTTTGTCTCTGGATGCGCTGCGGGGTGTCTTCGGCAGGCTTTGATTCTCAAAGAAGAGGGAACATGAAGATCACGCAGAAAACCGTTCTTGTGGAGACCCAGGGGGTCCGGATCGTCCGGATGAGCATTGTGGCCCCGGATATCGCGCGGAAGGCCAGGGCGGGCCAGTTCGTTGTCTTGATGGTCCGGGAAGAAGGGGAGCGTTTCCCCCTGACAGTGGCCAGTACGGACCTCCAGGCCGGGACCCTTGATGTTATTGCCCAGGAGGCGGGAACCTCCACGCGGCTCTTGGGGGCCATGGAACCCGGACAATCTCTTTATTCCATTGTCGGTCCTCTGGGGCATGCGACCGAGATCCGGAATTACGGCAAGGTCGTTCTTGTCGGCGGAGGCGTTGGGATCGCCGAGATCTATCCTGTCGCGCGCGCCATGAAGGAAGCCGGGAATCATGTCACCACCATTATTGGGGCCCGGAACAAGGATCTTCTGATCCTCGCCAAGGAGCTTGGTGCGGCGTCGCATGAACTGGTCGTGATGTCGGATGACGGATCCTGCGGGCGTCAGGGTTTCGTGACCGAGGCCTTGAAAGAGCTTCTGGTCAAGACCCCGCCGGACCTGGTCTATGCCGTGGGACCCGTGCCCATGATGCGGGCGGTCGCTGGTGTGACCGGGCCCTTCGGCGTCAAGACGTTGTTGTCGCTCAATCCCATCATGGTCGACGGAACGGGCATGTGCGGAGGATGTCGGGTCACCGTCGGGGGAGAGGTCAAGTTCAGTTGTGTGGATGGGCCCGAGTTCGAGGCCAGCCAGGTGGACTGGAACGAGCTGATGATGCGCAACAGGACCTATGTCGAGCAGGAACAGCATATGTGTCGTCTTCATAGCATGGGGAGTCGTTGATCATGGGCAAAGAGCCGGTCAGGATCAAAGAGCGGGACAGTCAGGTAAGGTCTGGGGATTTCGAGGAGGTCGTTCTGGGTTTCTCCGAGGAGCAGGCGCTCGAGGAGGCCTCGCGCTGCATCCAGTGCAAGGACCCTAAATGCGTGACCGGATGTCCGGTCGGGATCGATATCAAGACTTTTATCGGCCAGATCACCCGGAAGGATTATGACGGCGCCTATGCCACGATCCGGGCCAAGAGCAACTTTCCGTCGATCTGCGGGAGGGTCTGCCCCGCGGAATATCAGTGCCGAAAGGCCTGTGTCTTCACAAAAAAGAACGAGCCTTTTGCCTCGGAGAAGGCGATCAATATCCATTTTCTTGAGCGGTTCGTCGGGGATCACGGGGCCCGTCAAGGAGGTCGTCTTGCGGGACCGGCTCGTTCCGCCGGGACACCTCAGCAGAAGGTTGCGGTCATCGGGTCCGGTCCGGCGGGTTTGTGCTGTGCCGGAGAGCTGGCGCGGGAGGGGGTCCGCGTTGTCATTTTCGAGGCCCTTCACAAGACCGGGGGGGTGCTTCGCTACGGGATCCCGCCCTTCAGGCTCCCCAGGACCATCCTCGACGCCGAGATCGATCAGCTTCAGAACCTGGGGGTCGAGATAAGGACCAATACGATCGTCGGGAAGGCCAAGCTCATCGAGGAGCTTTTTGCAGAAGGTTTTTCTGCCGTCTTTCTGGGGTTGGGAGCCGGGACACCCTCTTTTCTTAATATCCCGGGAGAGAACCTGTGCAATGTCTATTCAGCTAACGAGTTCCTGACCCGCGTGAATCTCATGTCAGCCCATACATTTCCCCAGAACCACACGCCGATCAATGTGGGGGAGCATATCGTTGTGATCGGCGGCGGCAACACCGCCATGGATGCGGCGCGGGTGGCGATCCGGCTTCAGAAGATGCGGGGGATCAGACTGGACACAACGATCTCGTACCGGCGGACCGAGGTCGAGATGCCTGCTCGGCGTCTGGAGATCGAGCATGCCAAGGAAGAGGGGGTCAAGTTCGAGTTTCTGGTGAAGCCCGAGGCTTTCACAGGGGATGAAAAGGGGTTCTTGAAAAAGCTCCGCTCCTCACGGTGCGCTCTGGGGGAGCCCGATGCCTCGGGACGGCGAAGACCTGTGGTCATTCCGGGTAGCTCTTTTGAGGTGCCCTGCGATACCGCCATTGTGGCCGTGGGGTTGGGGGCCAACAAGGTCCTCACGAGCGCGACACCGGGACTTTTGACAGATAAGTACGGAGATGTTATCGTGGATTCCCAGACCATGGAGACTTCGATCAAGGGGGTCTTTGCGGGAGGAGATATCGTGGGAGGCGAGGGCACGGTTATCGAGGCCATGGGTATGGCCAAGAAGGCCGCGGCCGCGATCCTGCGTTATTTGGCAAGGCAGGCAGTTTAATTTACTATTTCAGGGAAGGAGAAGGCGATGGACAAAGGTGTGGATGGTATTATAGCCCAAGTGATCAAGAAGGATCCTGGAGAACCGGAATTTCATCAGGCGGTCAGGGAGGTCATCGATTCCCTGACGCCTTTTTTAGATAAGAACCCTTCTTATAAAGAAGCCAAGGTCCTGGAAAGAATGGTCGAGCCCGAACGGGTGATCCTGTTCCGTGTGCCATGGGTGGATGATCGCGGCCAGATCCAGGTGAACAGAGGGTTCCGGATCCAAATGAACAGTGCCATCGGTCCTTACAAGGGAGGGATCCGTTTTCATCCCAGCGTGAATTTGAGCATTCTCAAATTCCTGGCCTTTGAGCAGGTCTTTAAGAACAGTCTCACCACACTTCCGATGGGCGGCGGCAAGGGCGGTTCCGATTTCAATCCCAAGGGCAAGTCGGAGAACGAGGTGATGCGTTTTTGCCAGAGTTTTATGACCGAGCTGTTCCGTCATATCGGCCCGGATACAGATGTCCCCGCCGGGGATATCGGCGTCGGCAGTCGGGAGATCGGTTATATGTTCGGTCAGTATAAAAGGCTGACCAATGAGTTCACCGGGGTCTTGACGGGAAAAGGTCTCGGGTGGGGAGGAAGTCTCGTCCGTCCGGAAGCCACCGGATACGGCTGCGTCTACTTTGTCCAGGAAATGCTCAAGGCCCACGGGAAAAACATCGAGGGGAAGGTATGCGCGGTCTCGGGGTCTGGCAACGTGGCGCAATACACCGTCCAGAAGCTCCAGGAGCTTGGGGCCAAGGTCGTGACCCTTTCCGACTCCGACGGGTTCATCTATGACGAGGCCGGGATCGATGAGAAGAAACTGAAATACGTGATGGAGCTGAAGAATATCCGTCGCGGGAGGATCAAGGAATGCGCCAAGGAGTTCGGGTGTAAGTATGTCGAGAACCAGCGGCCATGGCAGGTCAAATGCGACATTGCCTTCCCGTCCGCGACGCAGAATGAGATCTCCGGGGAGGAGGCCAAGACCCTTGTGAAGAACGGATGTATTGCTGTCGGGGAGGGCGCGAACATGCCCACGACCCCCGAAGGGATCGCGGTCTTCCAGAAGGCCAAGGTGCTTTATGCCCCTGGAAAAGCCGCGAATGCCGGTGGCGTCGCCACATCGGGTCTGGAAATGACCCAGAACAGCATGCGTCTTTCCTGGTCCCGGGAAGAGGTGGACAGGCGTCTGCACGACATCATGATCGCCATTCATAACAGCTGTGTTCGCTACGGCAAGGAAGGCGACCATGTGGATTATGTCAAGGGAGCGAATATCGCCGGGTTTGTGAAGGTTGCGGATGCAATGATCGCCCAAGGCGTGGTGTAGGACCGCGGGCGCGGCTGCGCATGCACGGCCGATGAGGCAAAGGAAGGTCCGGAAGGCCGGATAACAAACGCCCTCAAGAGGTCTCGGAAGGACAATCGTCTTTCCCTGGCCTGTCGAACGTCCCATCCTGTTCGGGGTGGGACGTTCTTTTTTTAGGAGAGTTCTTTCTTGGAGAGGACCTTGCAGAAGCAAAAGACGGCCAGGCCCAGGATCGCGCTCCAGGTCAGGATCAGCATTACCCATCCGGAGAGTGTCATGATCGTCCTCCTTCGGTGTTCTTGCGTCGCCAGGCGATCCTGACTAAAAGGGCCAGGATCCCGAAGACGGCGATCAGGCCGATCCTCGTCGCCAGGGCGTAGGGCCGGTTTGTATCTGTGACGTTCTTCATCAGGATGATCGGGATCCACTCCTGGACGAGCCAGGTGCCGAGAATGGCAAAAAGGAACGTCGGGGTGATGTATTTGATGATGAATTTGTAGATCCGCGGGATCCGCATGTCCGCACCCTTGTGGACCTCGTCCCAGGCATTGTTCATTCCCAGGACCCAGGCAAAAAGGATCACCTCAATGAGGCCGAAAATGACAAGAAAGAACGTCCCGCCCCAGAAATCGAGTTCGTCGACAACGCCGTTCTTGAGGAAGAAGATCGCGGGCTGGCACAGGACAAAGGTCGCGGCCGCGAAGATCCCGACGGCCCTCTTTCGGTCGATGTTGAATTCGTCCTCCAGAAAGGCGATCGCGGGCTGGGCGAGGGAGACGGATGAGGTCACGCCCGCCAAAAATAGAAGGAAGAACCATAAGAACGTGA
Source organism: Elusimicrobiota bacterium (assembly GCA_012514595.1). Taxonomy (GTDB): domain Bacteria; phylum Omnitrophota; class Gorgyraeia; order Zapsychrales; family Fredricksoniimonadaceae; genus JAAYZZ01. Next base: position 6,257 of record JAAYZZ010000012.1, on the reverse strand, counting down.
AGAAGATCGCCCAGGGAAGCTGGTTGAGGATCATGGGCATGGTCACAAATCCCAGATTGAAGATCCCGCCCTGTGCGATGGTCTGGATGTCGTTCGGGCCGAAAAAGACGAATGCGGCGGGGATGATGATCGTCCCCCCAAGGATCACTTCTGTCATCTCGTTCGTGCTTGCGGCGGTCAATCCGGAGAGGGCCACATCATCGCCTTTTTTTAGATAACTGGCATAGGTGAGGATCACGCCGATCCCCACACTTAGGGTGAAGAAGACCTGGCCCGCGGCCTCGAGCCAGACCTTTCCCGAGAGGAGGGCGGAGAAGTCCGGGTTCCACAGGTAGCCCAGGCCGTTCATGATATTCCAGTCGGGTTTTGTGGGGTCTGGGGTTCCGAGAAGGAGCACACGGATCAGAAGGATCAAGGCACACCCGAAAAGAAGGGGGAGCGCCCATTGGCAGAGTCGTTCGATGCCGCCCTTGATCCCGTGATAGACTACGAACATGTTGATCGCAAAGGTCGCTGTGAAGAACAGGTAGGCCCAGCCGAGCCCGTTGAAGGGGCCGCCCGTCGACAGTCCCTGGTATCCGGAGAGGAAGCCCTGGAGTGCCACCTGGTCTTTGAGACCGGCGAGTTGTCCCGTTAGGGCAAAGAAGCTGTAGCCTAGGGTCCAGGATTCGATGAAGGTGTAGTAGGCCAGGATGACAATCGGTCCGAAGATCCCGATCACGCCGAAATAGCGGATGAAGCGGTTCTTTTCCCAAATACTGTGGAAGATCCCCGGGGCGGTCCCGTGTCCGAATCCGCCGCCGAAACGGCCCAGGGTCCATTCAATCCACATGAGAGGGAGGCCGAGGAGGAGAAAGGAGATCAGGTAAGGGATCAGAAAGGCGCCTCCGCCGTTGGCAGCCGCTTTGGCCGGAAAGCGGAGGAAGTTCCCCAGGCCGATCGCGGAGCCTGCCACCGCCATGATGATACCGATCCGTGACCCCCAGGTGTCCCGGAGCTTCTTCATGTGACCTCCTTTTTGGTGATATCAACGGCATTATATTTTCGTCGGGGAATGAATGCAAGAGGCAACTCGGAAGAAGTGTAAGGGCGTTCAGGGACGACCGACATATCAACAGGCTCGACGAGAAAGCAAAAAATATTAAAAATTGACTTGCAATCCGAACGGGCTCGAGTATATACTTCAATTAACTGCAGGACCCGGTATCTGTGGGTTCCTTAAATCGCCCGAAAAGGGCGATTTGAATGTGACAGGCAGTGCTGCCTGAGAGCATAGCGGGCGAGAGGCTTTGAGGCCTCTCAAAATAAGACAAAGGCGTCTTTAATCCAAAAGTAACGGATTGAAGGCGCCTTTTTTGTTTTTCGAAGGCCAGATGGGGGTGATGGTTATGAAGGAAGAGAAGGTTCAGGCTAGGGAGCCGCCTTAAATAACGGACGAGGTGGGGATGAGAATCGTTGAAAATAAAAAGGAGGAGCATATGAGCATCAAAGAAAAGATCATGAGGGGGGTCCAGCGGATAGGCCTTTTGGCCCTTCCGGCCTTCGTCATACTTTCGTCTGTCGCCTTGGCGGATGAGGGGGTGACGCCGGACGCGAATAAGATCGCGATCGATACCGTCTGGACCCTTGTGGCGGCCTTCCTAGTCTTTTTCATGCAGGCCGGGTTTGCCATGGTCGAGACCGGGTTCACGCGGGCCAAGAACGCAGGGAACATCATGATGAAGAATCTGATGGATTTCTGTGTGGGGTCCCTGGCCTTCTTCTTTATAGGCTATGGGATTATGTTCGGGATCGACAAGTTGGGACTTTTTGGGACGTCCAAGTTTTGGGGGAGCTTTGCCGATCCAACAACGGGTGAGGGGCTTTGGCAGTTCGCCTACTGGATGTTTCAGGCCGTTTTCGCGGCCACAGCGGCCACGATCGTTTCTGGGGCCATGGCGGAACGAACCAAGTTTTCGAGCTACCTTCTCTATAGCGCCTTTATCACAGCGTTGATCTATCCGGTAGTGGGGCATTGGATCTGGGGAGGCGGTTGGCTCGCGGCTAAAGGAATGGTGGATTTTGCGGGATCAACAGTTGTTCACTCCGTCGGAGGATGGGCGGCCCTTGCTGGTGCGATCGTTCTGGGCCCTCGGATCGGGAAGTATAATAAGGACGGGTCGTCGAATGTGATCGGCGGGCACAATATCCCGCTGGCGGCTTTGGGCGTCTTCATTCTCTGGTTCGGCTGGTTCGGATTCAACCCTGGCTCTACCACGTCGGGGACGAATCTGAGCATCGCGGTCATTGCGGTGACGACCAACCTTGCGGCTGCGGCCGGTGCTGTGTCGGCCATGGTGACGATCTGGTTGCAGTACGGAAAGCCGGATACGAGTATGGCATTGAACGGTGCGTTGGCGGGGCTTGTGGCGATCACGGCCGGATGTGCGAATGTTTCGCCCATGAGCGCGATCCTGATCGGGGCCATTGCGGGTGTTGTCGTTGTCCTGAGCGTCCAGTTCATTGACAAGGTCCTCAGGATCAACGACCCGGTCGGTGCGGTGTCTGTTCATGGTGTCTGCGGAGGCCTCGGGACCCTGCTCGTCGGGTTATTTGCGGAGAAAGCCTATGGGGGTGTTGACGGGTTTTTCTTCGGAGGTGGTCTCAACCTGTTCTGGACCCAGCTGACGGGCGTGGCGTCTGTCTTTGTCTGGGCCTTTGGAGGCGCAATGGCCCTGTTCCTCATCATCCATAAGACCGTTGGATTAAGGGTCTCCGAGGAAGAAGAGGTGAAGGGGCTCGATATCACAGAGCACGGGATGGAGTCCTATTCGGGGTTCCAGATCTTTACGACAGAGAATTAAAGAGGAAAGAAAGGGGTCATTATGAAACTCGTTATTGCATTGATACAGCCCCACAAACTGCCGGAGGTCAAGAAGGCGCTTTTTTCCGCGGGCGTGCACAAAATGACGGTCACAAACGCCCTGGGGTGTGGGCAGCAAAAGGGGTACACCGAGACGTATCGCGGTGTCATGATGGAGGTGAATCTCCTCAAGAAGGTGAGGCTCGAGATCGCGGTGAACGATGATTTCGTTCAGCCGACCGTCGAGGCGATTGTCCGGGGCGCCCGGTCAGGAAAGATTGGGGATGGGAAGATATTCATCCTTGATTTGGGTGACTGTATCCGGATACGAACCGGGGAGAAGGGAAAACTCGCGATCGGATAGCTCCGACGGAGAGAATAGCGCTCGCGGGGGTCGGCCCTGTCGGGCCCTCCCGGGGGCGCAATATTTTCTGCGTTTTTTTCTCTTGATTTTTCTTTGGAAGGTTTTATACTTTCTTCAACGTTCGCGTTGATGTGAACGTTCCGGTTGTTTGAAACAGCTGGTTCATGGAAGAACGGCCCGCAAGGCCGAGTTTGCGAAAGACAAAGACGTCTTCAGTTCAGAGGATCCTCTGGACCGAAGGCGTCTTTTTTTTGGGCAATAAATGTCAAGCAAACGAAAGGGGAGGAACATGGACACAGGGGATACGGCATGGGTGATGGCCTCGGCAGCGCTCGTGCTCTTGATGACGCCGGGGTTGGCTTTCTTTTACGGGGGGATGGTCCGGCGGAAGAACATCCTGAGCGTTCTGATGCAATGTTTCTTTATCATGTGTCTTGCAACCGTCATTTGGGTCGTCTGCGGGTACAGCCTGGCCTTTGCGCCATCCGAAGGATTTTGGGGAGGATTCGGATGGGCCATGCTGAACGGCGTGGGGCTGGAACCGTACGCGGATTATTCCGCGACGATCCCGCACCAGGCCTTCATGGTCTTCCAGGGCATGTTCGCGATCATCACGCCGGCCTTGATCATCGGGGCGTTCGCCGAGCGAATGAAGTTCTCTTCTTTTGTCGTCTTTACGACGATCTGGCTGGTGCTCGTCTATTCTCCCGTCTGCCATTGGGTCTGGGGTCTGGGAGGGTTCCTGCGGAATATGGGCGCGCTTGATTTTGCTGGCGGCGCGGTTGTTCATATCAATGCCGGGATTGCGGCGATCGTGACTGCCCTGATGATCGGACGCCGGAAGAATGCGGAGAAACATATCCCGTCTCCCCACAATCTCCCGTTCGTTGCGCTGGGGACAGGGCTTCTTTGGTTCGGGTGGTTCGGGTTCAATGCGGGATCGGCACTTGGCGCGAATGGTCTGGCCGTGAATGCCTTTGTTGTGACCAATACAGCGGCGGCGGCGGCGGGGCTGTCCTGGGCGATCATCGAATGGGTCCGAAATGGCAAGCCAACCCTTTTCGGGGTTGCGTCCGGTGCGGTCGCGGGCCTCGTTGCGATCACGCCCGCCGCAGGATTCGTCAATGTCTCCGGGGCTTTGGCCATAGGGCTTTCGGTCAGCCTCTTCTGCTACTTGGCCGCGGTCATCGTGAAGCCTCTCTTGAAGTATGACGATGCGCTCGATGCCTTTGGCGTTCACTGCGTGGGCGGGATCTGGGGAGCGATCGCCACAGGGCTCTTTGCCACGACCACGGTCAATCCCGCAGGAGCGGATGGGTTGTTCTACGGGAATCCCGGTCTTGTGTGGATCCAGATCAAGGCGGTCCTGATCACGGTCGTCTATTCAGGGGTCGCCACCTTCCTGATCTACAAGCTTGTCGATGTCCTCATGGGTATGCGCGTGAGCGTGAAGGAAGAGGACGTGGGACTGGATCTGACACAGCATCACGAGCGGGCTTATACCATGTTGGAGTGATCGGATAAAAGGAGGCGGATATGAAAATGGTTGTTGCGATCATCCAGCCGAGCAAGCTGGACGATGTCAGGGAAGAGTTGTACAGGATCGATGTCAACCTGATGACCGTGAGCGAAGTTCTGGGGCATGGCCAGCAGAAGGGGATCACCGAGGTCTACCGCGGTACAAAGGAGATGGGGAACCTCCTTCGCAAGGTCCGGATCGATATCGCGGTCAATGACCCGTTCGTGGAGCCTACGATCCGGGCGATCGTCAAAGCGGCCAAAACGGGAGAGACGGGGGATGGGAAGATCTTTGTCCTTCCCCTGGACCAGTGTGTCAGGATCCGCACCGAGGAGCGGGGCGGTCCGGCGATCGGATAGCCGAACATCCTCCATCCCGGGGATCAGGGAACATCCCCGGGATGGGAGGACTTTTATAAAAGATAGCCCAGATTTTGACAACCCGGTCGATTGTGCTATAGTACAAAAAATCCCGTTCATCCTGGTCTTCCGCGGTATCCTCGGAAGACCTTTTTCGTGGTCTTCTATGACAGAATCCGAATCTGTTGCTGCCCAAGCCCTGCCCGAGTTCCCTAATCTCGTGACATTGCTCCATGAGCATTGGCCGGAGAATCTGTTTTTTCAATTCCTTCATCATTGGGAAAGTCTTGTGTTTTCCATTCTGGCGGCTGTGCTCCTTCTGGCGCTCGGTCATGTGGCGACCAGGCGCAGGGAGATGGTCCCGGGCCGTCTTCAGGGAGCGGCCGAGGTCCTTGTGGGGGCTGTTGATGATTTTGTCTGTAGCGTCCTGGGGCCCCAGGGCCGCAAGTTCACTCCCTTCATCGGGACGCTGTTCCTTTATATTTTTTTCATGAATTTGATGGGGCTGGTCCCGCTGTTGAAGTCCCCGACCGCGGATTTGTCGGTCACCCTGGCTCTCGCGATCGTTGTTTTCTTTTTCGTGCAGATCACGGCCTTTCGCGGGTTGGGTTTGTTCGGTTATGCGGATCATATGATGGGGCAGCCCCGGGGATTCCTGGCCTTCTCCGTCATTCTGCCCGCTTTCATGTTCGTTCTGCACTTTATCGGGGAGTTCGTAAGGCCGCTGAGCCTCTCGATGCGTCTGCGGAGCAATGTCTGGGGGGATGATCTTCTCCTGGCCACGATCGCGGGGTTCGGCCTTCAGGGGGTTCCGCTCCTTCTTCTCAACACGATCATGACGCTTGTTGCCTCGACGGTCCAGGCCCTGGTCTTTACGCTCTTGACCCTGATCTATCTGGCATTGGTCATGCCACATGATACAAAACACGATCCCATAAAAACAGGAGGTTAGAACACATGGATTTTCACACCGCATTAGGTATTACATTGCCCTTGAGTTTGGGGCTCGCAGCCCTGGGGACCGGACTCGCCCTTGGCCGGGCCGTGAGCGAGGCCATGGCCGCCATCGGGCGCCAGCCGGAAGCCTCGACAAAGATCCTGATCGCCATGGCGACGGGATGTGCCTTCATCGAGGCGATCGCGATCTATACCCTGGTCTTTGCCTTCAGCATG
>JAAYZZ010000113.1 GCA_012514595.1 Elusimicrobiota bacterium | reverse complement strand
GGGGGGTATTCTGCGCGATAAGATTTTTTCAGTCCTCCGAAAAGTTTCTTCCCGCACAGAGGCGCAGAAAGCCCTGCAGAAGGAGATTCGTCTTGATGCTGTCACGCGTCTGGTCGATGAGGTTTCGCGTGTTTTTGGCTCTTAAAGTCATAATCTTTCTATTCTTATCGGTCTTTTGCAGTCCGGATTCTCTCGCCGCGGATTCTGCCTGGAAGGAAAAAAAGGGCGAGCACTTTATCGTTTATCATCAGAAGGCGCCGTCCCGTTTTGTTGATAGTGTTCTGAATCGGGCCGAAGAGATCTATCGTAAGAGTACGCAGGCGCTCGGGTTCACCCGAACGGATCCCTGGACCTGGGATGAGAGGGTCCGCATCTATATTTACGACGATCAGGAGGATTATCAGGCCTCGGGTGCACATCAGTGGACCGGAGGGATGGTCTGGACGGGGGAGAAGAGGATCGCGACCTATCCGTCGGATCAGGGGTTCTTTGATTCGCTTCTGCCGCATGAGATCGGCCATATCGTTTTTCGGGATGCGGTCGGGAGGAAGGCCGATGTTCCGGTCTGGTTCGAGGAAGGAGTTGCGGTTTTTCAGGAGGAGGCGGGAGGAGTCGGGGCGGACGCCAGGGTTCGGGAGGCCCTGCGGCAGGGAAAGTTTATCGGATTGCGGGACCTCGGGCGGTTGCAGCTGACGGCAAGCTCTGACAAGGACCTGGTGAGGCTTTTTTATGCCGAGGCGGCCAGTATCGTTTCTTTCTTGATTGAGAACGGGGAGCGGTACCGTTTTTCCCGTTTTTGTGATGCTCTCAAGAGCGGGATGGACTTCGAGAAGGCGCTCAAGAAATCATACATGAAATATCCAATGATCGAGGATTTGGAGGAAGAGTGGAAAGGGTTCCTGGCACAATGAAAAAGAACGGCACGGCGAGGCGGGGGATCCGCCGGTATCATTTTATCGGGGTCGGCGGAATGGGCATGGGGCATCTGGCGCTTTTGATGCTCGCCAAAGGTTATGAGGTGAGCGGATCCGATGTGAAGGAAAGCGGTCTGACCCGCCAGCTGCGCGAACGCGGAGCCCGGATCTCGATCGGGCATCATGTCAGGAACCTCGAGGGGGCCCAGTGCGTCGTCTATTCCTCGGCGATCTCGGCGAGCAATCCGGAGATGTTCGAGGCGGTCCGACTTCATATTCCCATCCTCCGCAGGGCCGAGCTTCTGGCGGAGCTTGTGAACCGAGAGGTCGGGATCACCATCGCGGGGGCCCACGGCAAGACCACGACGTCCTCGATGGCATCGCTTCTGCTCATCAAGGCGGGACTGAAGCCTACCACGGCGATCGGCGGGATCGTGGGGAAGGGGTACAACGCCAGTCTCGGGATCGGCCGCCATTTTGTCGCCGAGGTGGACGAGAGTGATGGGTCTTTCCTGTATTTCAAGCCGCATTTCTCGATCATCACCAATATCGACATGGAGCACCTGGACCATTATCAGACATGGGACAGGATCAAGGAGGCGTATCTTAAGTTCGCGCAGTGCACGGTCCCCGACGGGGTTCTTCTGGTCTGCGGGGACGATGAGACGCTCAGGGATATCGCGCTCAGGAGCGGTCGGCGATTCGTGACCTACGGCTTCGGCGAGGGGAATGACTGGGTCGCCCGGGACATCCAGTGTGACGCGCAGGGCTCCTCCTATGTCTGTTTCCACAAGGGCCAGTTCGTGGGGCGTTTTGTCCTGTCGGTCCCCGGGAAACATAACGCGCTCAATTCGCTCGCTGTGGTGGCGCTCGCGCATGAGCTGAAGATCGGTCCCGAGTTCGCGCGGGAGACCCTCGAAGAGTTCCAGGGGGTGGCGCGGCGCTTTCAGAGAAAGGGCGAGGTCGACGGAGTGATGGTGGTGGATGATTATGCCCACCATCCGACGGAGATCATGGCGACCCTTCAGACCGCAAAGACGATCGACCGGACACGTCTGGTGGTGGTCTTTCAGCCGCACCGCTATACCCGGACCAAGGCGCTCATGGACCAGTTCGCCGAGAGTTTTGTCCTGGCGGACCAGATGATCCTGACCGATATTTATCCGGCGAGCGAAAAACCGATCGAGGGGATCACTTCCGAAGCGCTCCTCAAGAAGATCAAGATGCAGCATGCGCCCCAGACGATCTACCTCAAGAAGGAGGAGATCGTCGGGCATCTTCTCAAGACCCTTCGCAAGGGGGACCTTCTTCTTGTGCTGGGCGCGGGGGATATCACGCGCATTTCGGATGATGTTGTGGCCTCCCTAAAAGAGCGGCAGGCTCGTCAGGAGTTGTTGGCTCTTGTGAAAGGGGCGGGGGAACGCTCGAAGGACCGCGGTGTGATCGGGGTCCTCATGGGCGGGTGCTCTTCGGAGCGGGAGGTGTCCCTTCGCTCGGGACAGGCGGTGGTGGATGCGTTGGTCTCGGCGGGATGTCAGGTCCGCCCGATCGATCTTACGAGTGTGGACCCTCGGGATGTGAAGGCCAGGCTCGTCGGTGAAAAGATCGATATGGCCTTCATCGCCCTGCATGGCCGTTTCGGGGAGGACGGGGGGATCCAGACGGTCCTGGATGATCTGGGGATCCCGTATAACGGATGCGGCCCGGGGGCGAGCCGTGCGGCCTTTAATAAAGTTTTGTCACAGAGGATCTTCGAGGAGGCCGGGGTCCTCGTGCCGAGGACCGTCGTGGTCAGATCCCATTCTTTTGATGTGGGCCGTACTGTCGAGCTTCTGGGGGGGTATCCTCTGGTCGTCAAACCGGCCTGCGAGGGCTCCAGCATCGGCGTCGTCCTTGCCGGGGATGAGCCGGCTCTCAAGGAGGGGGTTGCGCAGGCCTTGACCTTCGGGGGGGATGTCCTCATCCAGGAGCATG
>JAAYZZ010000112.1 GCA_012514595.1 Elusimicrobiota bacterium | reverse complement strand
GGGGGGGCAGGAGGTCTCGACCCTTTTGGGGCGTGTTCCTGCCGAGACGGGATATCAGCCGACCATGGCCTCCGAGGTCAATGCGGTGCAGGAGCGTATCCGTTCGATCGACAGCGGCGGGTCCATCACGGCCATGCAGGCGGTTTATGTGCCGGCGGATGACATGACGGATCCGGCGGTCGTTGCGATCTACTCGACCCTCGACGGGAATATCGTTCTTTCGCGCGATCTGGTCCAGCGCGGGATGTATCCGGCGATCGACCCCCTGCAGAGTTCCTGCACGAACCTGGACCCGGTCGTTGTCGGGCGCAAGCATTATGAGATCTCCCAGGTCGTCATCCAGCACTTCAACAAGCACAACGCCTTGAAGAGGATCGTGGCGGTCATCGGGATCGACGAGCTTAGCAAGGAGGACCAGCTGGTCTACAAGCGCGCGGAGAAGCTCTACAACTTCATGACCCAGCCTTTTGCGGTCTCCGAGGTCTTCACCGGAAAGAAGGGGGAGTATGTCCCCGTCGAGGATAATATCCGGGGATGCGAGAGGATCCTTGCCGGTGACTACGATCATCTCGAGGCCCAGGATTTCTACATGATCGGAAAGGCCCCCAGGATCTGACGGGACCTTTTCTGGTCGAGAGCGCCATTCCCATGATGCAAGCAGCGATCAATAAACAGTTCGTGTCGGCGCTCGTGAAGGCCGGTCTCCTCGACCCCGGGGCTGCCGAGAGGTGCGCCCTTGAGGCCTTCAGGGCCAAGAAGAGGATGGGGCTGTATCTGGTCCAGGAGGGAGGGCTTCAGGTCGCCGATGTCCTGCGCGCTCTCAAGGACCATCTTTCTCTCGATGTTGTGGATCTTAAAACCCTGACGATCGATCCTTCCGTTATCCAGCGTGTCCCGGTCAAGGTCGCATCCTATTATCGTTTTGTCCCGATCTCGATCGACGGGAAAAGGCTGACCGTTGCCGTTTTCGAGCCCCTGGACCTTCATGCGCAGGATGAGATCCGGGCGCATCTGGGTTTTGAGACCCGGTGTGTTGTCGCCTCTCCCTGGGATATTGAGGAAGCCCTCAAGAGACACTACGGACTGGCGTCGGAAACGATCGATCAGATCCTGACCAAGGACCCGGCCCAGCGCGAGCGTCTGCATGCGGACGGCCGGCTGGGTGTGGAGGATATCGAACGCCAGAGCGAGGACCCTTCTGTCGCGAACCTTGTCAATCAGATCATTCTGGAGGCCTATCAGAAGAGGGCCACGGATATTCATATCGAACCGTACCGGGAGAGGGTGCGCTTCCGCTATCGTATCGACGGGGCGCTGATCGATGCCAATCTCCCGTCGGACGCGCGCCATTTTCTTGCCGCCATCCTGTCGCGCATCAAGATCATGGCCAATCTTTCGATCACCGAGCGCCGTCTTCCGCAGGACGGGAGCGCCGTTGTCAGGACCAAGGACCAGACGATCGATCTCCGCGTCTCGACGATCCCCACGAATCACGGCGAAAGCATGGTGATCCGGATCCTTCCGACGAATACGATGCTGATGGACCTCGAGAAACTGGGATTCAATCCCGAGAACGCCGGAAAATTCCGGGAGATCATCGCTCGGCCCCACGGGATCGTTTTTGTCACGGGGCCTACGGGGAGCGGAAAGACGACCAGTCTTTATGCCTGTCTTCATGAGATCAATGCCCCCGACAGGAAGATCATCACGATCGAGGATCCGGTGGAGTACGAAATGGAGGGGGTCACACAGATCCAGGTGAACCCCGCGATCGGATTTGGGTTCTCGTCGGGGCTTCGCAGCATCCTGCGGCATGATCCCGATATCCTGATGGTCGGCGAGGTGCGGGATAAGGATACGGCGGACATCGCGATCCGCACCGCGCTCACGGGGCATCTCGTTTTCTCGACGCTGCACACCAATGATGCCGCGAGCGCGGTGACGCGTCTGGTCGACATGGGGGTCGAGCCCTATCTGGTCGCCTCGAGCGTCCAGGCCTTTATCGCCCAGAGACTTGTCCGCGTGATCTGCCCCCGCTGCAAGACCGAGGATGTCCTTCCGGACGCCATCCGTCGAGAGATCGAAGAGGGGTTGCATCTGGGGCCCTCGGCCGATCTAAAGATCTTCCGCGGGGCGGGATGCGAGCATTGTAACGGCACCGGGTACTGCGGCCGGACCGCCCTGTATGAGATCCTGGATGTCACCGGGGAGGTCCGCAGCGCGATCCTGGACAACCCGCGCGCGGATGAGATCAAGCGGATCGCCGTGCAGCAGGGCATGAGGACCCTGCGTCAGGACGGATGGCTCCATGTGACCCGGGGGGTCACAACACCTGCCGAGGTCATGAACGTGACCCTGAACGAACATCGAGGGAGTTGATCCCTTTTTTGATCGACCATGCCTATTTTTACCTACAGAGCCAAGAAGGAGAACGCCCAGACCGTGTTCGGAGAGATCCCGGCACGTGATCAGGAAGAGGCGGTGGAGCTGATCACCGCGCAGGGACTTATTCCTGTCGTGGTCCACGAAAGGGTTCCGGGAGGGGCTTCGCGGGTCCGGAGGCTCTCGCGTCGTGTCTCTCCCAGGGATCTTTACGTCCTGACGCGTCAGATCGTCGGGCTTCTGCGTTCCGGGATGCCCGTGGATCAGGCCTTGGACCTTCTGTCGCGGCAGACCCCGCATCCGGGACTTTCCTCGGTCCTCAAGACCATCGTCGCCGATCTCCATGACGGGAAGCCGCTCTCGCTCGCTCTGGGGGCACACCCGCGGGTCTTTTCAGATGTCTATGTGGCCATGGCCAGGGCCGGTGAGGAGAGCGGTCAGCTCAGGCAGCTTTTGTCGAATGTGGCCGAGCACTACAAGAGGCAGGCGGACCTGGAGATGAAGGTCCGGACCGCGCTGACGTATCCCGTCTTCATGCTGGTGGTCGGGATCGCCACTGTCTTTTTTATCCTGACATTCGTCATGCCGCGCATCACGGTCCTTTTCCAGGGGATGGGGACGACATTGCCCTGGCCTACGGTCGTCATCATCACGTTGAGTCATTTTATGGGCCGGGCCTGGCCTTTTGTTTTCCTGGGGGTCCTGGGCTTTGCTATTCTGCTTCGCTCCTCCGAGCAGGTGCGCTTGATTCGACGCTGGGGGGAGGGCGTCCTGTCGCGGGTTCCTTTTGTGCGGGACCTTCTGCTCAAGGTGGATCTCCAGAGATTCTCGAGGACCCTGGGTCTTCTTTTGCAGGCCGGTGTCCCGATCCTCAAGGCCTTTGAGACCGCGATCCCGACATTGATGGGCACGGGGATCCAGCGGGGGATGTGGCAGGTCCATGCGCTTGTCCAGAGCGGAGAGGGGTTCGGAGAGGCCTTGCGCTCTTCCGGGGTCGTGCCTGAGGTCTTCGCGCGTCTGGTCTCCGTCGGGGAAGGGACCGGGGAGGTGGCCGGGACCCTGGGAGACATCGCCGAGTCCTATGAACAGGAGATCGACGAAACGATCAAGTCCCTCACAAGTCTTCTGGAGCCCTTGATGATCCTGGGGATCGGACTTGTCGTCGGGTTCATTGTCTTTGCCATGCTGCTTCCCGTTTTTCAGATGGATATGTTTGCCTCATGAGGATCCTTTTTTCTTTCTTGGCTTTCTTTTCTTTGGCCCTTTTGGGGGGAGGGCGGGAGGCCCGCGCCGTTCTCATCGACGAGGGGTTCCTTCACGTCAAGAGCGATCATTTTATTGTTTATTATCCCTCTCGTTACGAGGCCGAGGCCGCCCGGCGGACGGCGGACCGTGCAGAGTATTATTACGACCGGGTCTCCCGGGATGTCGGTTATACGCGGTATGACAACTATTGGACCTGGGAGCGCCGTGCCCGGATCGTTCTTCTGGCCGATCAGATCTCCTATTCCCGTCTGACCGGTCAGCCGGAATGGTCGCTGGCGTATGCGTCCCGGTCTTCCCGGTTCTTTCAGGACCGGACGATCGTGACCTTTTCGGGGCAGCCCAATTTCTTTGATGAGATCCTGCCGCATGAGATCGCGCATCTTATTTTGTGGGATTATTTCGATGGGGTCATGCCGAACGTTCCTGTCTGGTTGGAGGAGGGGATCGCCCAGATGCAGGAAACATCAAATAAGGATCTGGTGAACGAGGGGGTTCGGCCGCTCGTGGCTACGGGACGGCACATTCCGTTCCCGGTTTTCTGCGGCCTTCGTCCCGCCGAGATCCAGGACCCGTCCCTGGCCTCTGTTTTTTATGCCCAAAGCCTTTCTGTCGTCGTTTTTCTTCTAGAAAAGTATGGACAGGAGGCTTTTTATCGGT
>JAAYZZ010000111.1 GCA_012514595.1 Elusimicrobiota bacterium | reverse complement strand
GTCCTGGCCACCCTGCACACCCCGGATGCCCCGCAGACGATCGAGCGCATCATCGATGTTTTTCCGCCGCACCAGCAGCAACAGATCCGTCAGCAATTGGCCGCGTGTCTGCAGGGCGTCATTTCGCAGAAACTTCTGCCGCGGTCCGACGGAAAAGGGCGCGTTCTGGCCACCGAGATCATGGTCGCGACCCCCGCGATCCGCAATCTCATCCGCGAGCAGGCCGTTGAACAGATGGTGACCTCGATCCAGACCGGCGCCCAGTTCGGAATGAAAACTATGGACCGCTCCCTGAAGGAACTCCTCGAGGCGGGATTGATCAGTTATGAGACGGCGGTCGATCATGCCAAGAATACCCAGGAATTCGCGTTCCTCCTGAAGAACAAGAGATCCGTCTGATCAAGAAAGGAAGTTATGTCGTATCGTGTGACGTTGCTGCCCGGCGACGGCATCGGGCCGGATGTCGTTTCCGCAATGAGGGCCTGTGTGGATGCCACCGGGGTCGCGATTGATTGGGAAGAGCAGATCGTGGGAGCTCCCGCTATCGTCAAGTTCGGAACGCCTCTTCCGCCGCAGGCCATCGAGTCCGTGAGGAAGAACCGGGTCGCGATCAAGGGGCCGATCGAGACGCCCGTCGGAAAAGGATTCCGTTCCGTTAATGTGCAGCTGCGTCAGGAGCTGGACCTTTACGCCTGCGTGCGTCCGGCCAAATATATCCCCGGGACCAAGGCCGTCCATCAGAACGTGGACCTCATGATCTTCCGCGAGAACACCGAGGACCTTTATATGGGGATCGAGTTCGACGGAGGAACGCCCGAGGCCGCCCAGGTGATCGATGCGGTGAACGGTGTCTCCGAGAAGAAGATCCGTCCCGACGCGGCCGTTGGTATTAAACCTATTTCCGTTCTTGGGTCCGAGCGGATTATCCGTTATGCTTTTGAATATGCTGTCCGTAACGGACGTCGGAAGGTCTCTCTGGTCCACAAGGCGAACATCATGAAGTTTACCGACGGGACCTTTCTTCATACAGGACGCCGTATCGCCGAGGAGTATGCGGGCCGGGTGGCCTTTGAGGATGTGATCGTGGACAACATGTGCATGCAGCTCGTGCAGCGGCCCGATCATTATGATGTCCTGGTCCTGACGAATCTTTACGGGGATATCATTTCTGATCTCTGCGCCGGCCTTGTCGGCGGGCTGGGGATCGCGCCGGGCGCTAATATCGGAAGTCAGGCGGCGCTCTTCGAGCCCGTCCACGGTTCGGCCCCGAAATATGCGGGCCTGAACAAGGTCAATCCGACGGCGACGATCCTTTCGGCGGTCATGATGCTGGAGCATCTCGGGGAGCGGGAGGCCGCCCAGAGGCTCGAGGCTGCGGTCCGTGCGGTCATCCGCGACGGAAAAGAGGTGACCTATGACCTCAAGGCCGACCGCAACGATCCGACGGCCGTGGGGACAAAGGAAATGGCCGCGGCCATCTGCCGGAGGCTCCGCGTTTGAGCGTTTGCTGATCCCTTGTGCTTTTCCCCGTCGGGGCTTTTGACCCGACGGGGTTCTTTTTCGGGGAAGGATATGGTTGTTTCAGGAGGACTTATCGATTATGCCCGGGCCCTGGAGCGCCAGCGGGCCCTGGTGGAGGACGTCATCGCCGGAGGTCCGGATACTCTCTTTTTGTGCGAACATCCTGCGGTCATTACCCTGGGACGCCGTTCGCACGAGGCCCATCTCTTGCGTCCCCGCAAGGACCTTGCCGCGCAGGGGGTTTCCGTGATCTCTGTCGACCGCGGAGGGGATGTGACGCTCCACGCTCCCGGACAGATGGTGATCTACCCTGTTGTGAACCTGAAGCGCCGGGGCTGGGGCCTGGGCGAGTACCTGAGGAAACTCGAGCAGCTGGGCGTTGATTTATTGAAGGGTTTTGGTATATTGGCAACGGGCGACGACGGACGCAGGGGTGTCTGGGTGGGGAAGGAAAAGGTCGCGTCGATCGGCATCGGTGTCCGGCGTTGGGTCACGTATCACGGGATGGCCGTCAACGTGAACAATGATCTGGGCCTTTTCCGCCTGATCAGGCCCTGCGGGCTGGATGTGCAGATGACATCCCTGGGCCGTATCCTGGGAAAGCCGGTGGATATGGCGGAAGTTCGTCGAAGGATCGAACAGCAGTTCAAGGATTTCATGATGGGGTCGTCGATATGATCCAAAAGACAGCAGCGATTGTGGTTCCGGACCTCGGTGACGGCATCGTTTCCGTTCAGGTCGCCCTCTGGCTCAAGAAGGAGGGCGAGCGGGTGGCGGCGGAGGAGGATGTTGTCGAGGTGGTGACCGATAAGGCGAGTTTTTATGTTCCCTCCCCCTCGGCGGGGATCCTCAAGAGGATCGTCGTCGCGGCAGGAGAGGAGGCCCCGATCGGGGCGGTCCTGGGAGAACTGGAATAAAAAGGCATAAGACACAAGTCGCATGTCACAAGAAACCTTCCTGTGCCATGCGCCATGTGTCTTGTGACATTTTCGTGAACCGTCATATCCTTCTCATGTACATCTCCCGGGTCTCCGGACACCGGCAGGCCTCGGTGGCGATCTCCAAATCCATCAAGCGGATCCTTCCCGACGCTGAGGTCAAGAGCGTCAACGGGTTCGGCCATACCTTCCCGGTCCTCGAGGCGCTGATCAATGCCTGGTACATGGCGGTCATCCGTCATGCACCCCAGATCTGGGACCGGATGTACGACAATCCAAAGGTCGTTCAGCGTTCCGCGCGTCTCCGGCGTTTTCTCAATCGTTCCAGCCACGACAAGATGGACCGCCTGTTCGCCGAGTTCCCGGCGGATACGGTCGTCTGTTCGCAGGCCTTCCCCTGCGGGATGGTCGCGGATTACAAGGTGGCACGTAAAAAGGACATCAAGGTCATCGGGGTCCTGACCGACTGGGCCCCGCATTCCTACTGGATCCATGAAGGGGTCGACATCTACGTTGTTCCGTCGGAGGATACGCGCGAGCGGTTCATCAAGAAGGGGGTGTCCCCTGAGAAGATCCGGGTCCTGGGGATCCCCATCCGGTATCATTTCGCGGAACCCGTGGACCGGCGCGCGGTCCAGAAGGATTTGGGCCTTGATCCTGCCGTCGCGACGATCCTCGTCATGGGAGGAGGCCAGGGTCTGGGGCGCATGCGGGAGGCCGTGACGACACTCTTGAGGGAACGCCTGGACTTGCAGATCATCGTGGTCTGCGGTTCCAATCAGAAGCTTTATCGTTGGCTGACCGGTGTCCAGAAGACCGCGTCCCAGAAGCTCGTCGTCTACGATTATGCGAGCAATATCCACGAGCTTATGACCGTGTCGGACCTTATTGTTACCAAGCCGGGGGGCATGACGACTTCCGAGTGTCTGGCCAAGGGGCTTCCGATGGTCATCCTGGACCCCCTGCCGGGGCAGGAGGCGCGCAACACCGATTTTCTTCTCGAGCACGGGATCGCGGTCCATGCGCATGATATCGAGGATCTCGCCGAGGAGGTGGACCTTCTTTTGCGGTCGCCCGAGAAACTTGCGGCCATGCGCTCGGCCGCCTTTGCCCAGGGGAAGCCCCGGGCAGCGGATGATATCGCGACCCTTGTCCAGGGGATCTCCAGATAAGAGGAGGCATGGGACCTTACTGGCTTTACAGAATCGGGCTTTTCTTGGTGCACGCGCTCCCGCGGGGTTGGGCCTATGGCCTGGCCCGTTGGGTCGCGGACCGGCATTTTTCTTTCTCTCGTCGGGATCGTGAGGCGGTCTTGAGGAATCTCCGGCAGATCACAGGCCGCCAGGAGGGCCTGACGCCGCTTGCCCGTCAGGTCTTTCGGAACTTTGCCCACTATCTGATGGATTTCTTTCTCATGCGGGAGACCGTGACCGAGGAATTCTTGAGAAAGAACATGATTATCGAAGGACGGCATCATCTGGAGGCCGCCCTGGCCCGCGGGAAGGGGATCGTGGTCCTGACCGCTCATCTCGGGAACTGGGAGATGGGGGCTGCCGGCATGGCTGGTCTGGGTCATCCCGTTGCCGCGGTCGCGCTTCCCCACCGGGACCCGAGAGTGAACGCCCTTTTCGACGGGCAGCGGCAGCACTACGGGGTGACGGTGATCCCGGTCCAGACGGCGCTCCGCAAGTCCCTCGGCATCCTGAGGAAGGGCGGGTTGGTGGCCCTTTTGGGAGACCGCGAGTTCGGGTCGGGGGGGGAGACCATGGATTTTCTCGGGACGAGGGCCCTGATCCCCAAGGGGCCTGCGTTCCTGGCCCTGCGCACGGGTGCGATGGTCCTTCCGGCGTTCTTCATCCCTACGGACGGGGGGAAGTACCGCATCATTTTTGAGCCCATGATCGTTCCCCCTGAACCTACGGCGGGGGAGGATGAAGAGGAGGCCCTCCGTCGTCTGATGCGGGCCTATTTGCTGCCTGTCGAGCGGATGATCCGTCGCTATCCGGAACACTGGCTTCTGTTCCGGGATTTTGGAGTCACCTCATGACGCGTGTCTGTGTTCTCATCCCAGCCTACAACGAGGAGAGTGCGATCGGCCGTGTCGTCGAGGATCTCATCCGCCACGGGATGGATGTCCTTGTCGTTGACGACGGCTCTTCCGACAGGACCGCGGAAATGGGGATGCGGGCCGGCGCCAAGGTCCTCAAGAACGTCAAGAATAACGGCAAGGGCTATAGTCTCCAGCGCGGGTTCGATTATGTGATCAGCCAGGGCTATGAGGCGGTCCTGACCATGGACGGCGACGGGCAGCATGCGGTCGAGGATGTGGATGCCTTTCTGGAGGTGCTCCGTAAGGGGGAGGCTGATATCGTTTGCGGCAACCGGATGCGCAATCCCAAGGGGATGCCCGGAGTTCGCTTTGTGACCAACAAGATCATGTCGGGGCTGATCTCGCTTGTCTGCCGGCAGAAGATCTATGACACCCAGTGCGGGTTCCGTCTGGTCCGTACCGAGGTCCTCAAGAATATTCAGATCTCTTCTTCGGCCTTCGAGATCGAGTCCGAGGTCTTGATCAAGG
Source organism: Elusimicrobiota bacterium (assembly GCA_012514595.1). Taxonomy (GTDB): domain Bacteria; phylum Omnitrophota; class Gorgyraeia; order Zapsychrales; family Fredricksoniimonadaceae; genus JAAYZZ01. The sequence continues at coordinate 9,636 of JAAYZZ010000111.1, read as the reverse complement.
CCTGCAAGAAGGGGTTCCGGGTCCGTTCCGTTCCGATCCGGACGATCTACTCGACGGAAAGAAGCAAGATCAATCCTTTTTTTGACACCGTCCGCTTCATTGTTTATATCGTTCGTGAGATGTTCGTGCGCTGACATGGAAGACCGCTTCTTCAAATACGCCCTGATCGTCTCGATCGTTCTGCATGTGGTCCTGTTCGTCCGGATCTACATCGAGCGCCGCGAAGACATCCTTTCGATGAGGGCCCCCGAGCTTTCTTACGAGATCCAGAAGGCGGAGCCCGCGCCCGAGCGTCCGTCTGTCGTGGCCCAGGAGGCCATGGACATCCGCGATGTGCCGGACCCGGGCCTGAATATCAGCGTTCCCGATATGCTTCAGGGTCTCATCAAGGCAGGCGCCGGGTTCGAAGAGGCGTTCAAGATGTATGAGCGTGAGCCCGAGCGGGTCAAGGGGATGAAGGTGACCAAGGAGGTCTCCGTTCCTGTGATCCAGTCGGAGAAGATCAATTCGCCCTCTTATGTCACCTATTATCAGATCGTGCGCGACCGGATCCGGGACCGGGCCTACACCAATTACACGCGCCTGAGCGCGGGCGAGGTGTTCCTGTCCTTTATCATCCGTTCCGACGGGACCCTTGTGGAGCTCCAGGTCCTGGAACAACGGAGTACGGCCAATGATTTCCTGCGGGAGGTGGGCCTCAGGAGCGTGCGAGAGGCCTCGCCATTCCCTCCGTTCCCCAAAGAACTCGACTATCCGGAGTTGACCTTCAATGTCCAGATCTCCTTCCAGTACCGGGAAGAGTGAGGCCCTTCCCCGTCGGGGAGGAAAGCGCTGGGCCGTGGCTGGGGCGGGCGTTCTTCTGCTTCTTCTGTGGCTGGGCGGGATTGCGGCCTTTGAGGCCGGGTCGCGGACGGTGACCCGGTATAAGGAGGGATTTTGGGCCGAGGCGGTCACGCAAAGGAAGGACTTTATCCGGCTTTCTGCGGCAGACAGAGACCGGGCGCATATCGAGTTCTCGGCCCCCTGGGGCGTGAGACCCGGCGATGCACCCTTCCGCCGCTACGGCTGGAGAATGGGCCTCGCCTATCGCGCCCAGGTGGCCGGCTACTGGCTCAAGGCCTATTGGCCCATTGTTTATGTGATCCTGGTGTTCTGTGCGGGGGCCTGGGGACTGATACGGTCCGGGATCTCGTCGGAGGAGAGGACCATCAAAGGCAGGGCCCTGGGAGAGGTTCGTGTCGTCCTGGGGGTCGGACTTCTGGCCGCGGCATGGTTCCTGATCTTTCGGTATCTTCTTCCCTCGGCCCATACATATCATGTGAGATATCTGGCCGGGTCCTACGCCTATTTATGGGATGGCCGGGAGGTCTTCTTTTGGGATATGTCCCGGCGCTGGACATGGATCTTTCTGCTCTATCCTTTTCTGGCCGCGGGCCGTGTCTGGGGGGCCGTTACACGACGAGCCGTGCGTTGACAATGAAGGAGGGGGATGTTATCCTAGGGCACAAAAAAGTTAAAAGGTTAAGAAGTTAATAGGTTAAAAGGAAGGACGGGGGGGGGAATCGGCAGGAGCGTTCTTATTGTGCCCTGTTTCTTTCTATTGCCTTTTGAGCTTTTAACCCTTTGATTTTCTAACAGTCTTATTTACAAAGGAGTCCCATGGACAACGAGAAGCACGTGGATGAATCGTGGAAGGATTCGGTTGAGAAGGGCAGGGAGGGTTCCTGCTCTGATGAGGGCTGCGGCTGCGGCGGGGATCATTCCCACGGTGAGGTCCCGGAGGTCAATTTTTTCAATTACATCATGTCCATGGGATACCAGGTCATGATCTTTCTGGGAGAGGTCGCGCATCCGGTGACGGGGAAGACCGAAAAGAACGTGGACCAGGCCAAGTTCCTGATCGATACTTTGAGCATGCTCAAGGACAAGACCAAGGGGAACCTGAACCCGCAGGAAGAACAGTTCCTGACGGGCACGCTCTACGAACTTCAGATGAAGTTCGTCGAGGTCTCTGGCAAGAAGGACCCGGGGATCATTGCATGATCGATGCGGAGCTTTTGGGCATCCTCAGCTGTCCCGCCTGTCAGGCAGATGTCGTCGAGAAAGAGGGGCGGATCGTCTGCACGAACAAAAAGTGCGGACGCTCGTATCCCATCCGGGATGGTGTCCCGGTGATGGTGGTGGAAGAAGAGGCCTAGAAGGTCGGCGGGGTTTTCTTCCAGACCTTATGGATGTTATCGGCGTTATCAATCTCTTCTGGCGTTACGGGTTCCGCTTATTAATTTTCAGGAGTCGCTTATGAGAAAGATCCTTGTCATCCACGGTCCTAATTTAAACCTCCTCGGGTCCCGCGAGACATCTGTTTATGGGACCACGACCCTCGATGAGATCAACCAGAAGTTGACGCGTCTCGCGAAAGAGCGCGGTGTGGAGCTCTCGTTCCTGCAGTCGAATCACGAGGGGGATATCGTGGACGCGATCGGCCGTTCCGCCAAGGATGGGTTCACCGCGATCGTGATCAACCCGGCGGCTTACACGCACACGAGTGTCGCTATCCGGGATGCGGTCGCTGCGGTGGCGGTCCCTGCCATCGAGGTCCATCTTTCGAACATCTACAAGCGCGAGGAGTTCCGCCATCAGTCCCTGATCGCGCCGGCCGCAGCCGGACAGGTGAGCGGTTTCGGGGTCCAGAGTTACCTGCTGGGGCTCGAGGCTGCCATCGGCCTTGTGAACGGTCAATGAACAGATCGCTAGCCCCCCAGGCCCTCCCGTCCCTTCAAAAGCAACTGGTGTCTCTGGGCGTTGATGCTTTTCTTGTCACGGATCCGGTCAATATCCGTTATCTGACAGGGATCCCGGCCGATGCTTCGTGGCTTTTTGTCACAGCCAAAAGAGTCTTCTACCTCACGGACTTCCGGTACGCGGAAGATGTGGGGCGGGTTTTAAAGACGGCCAGGGTCGTTCAGACCCGGGTCTCTCTTTTTGATACGCTTTTTGACCTGGCGGTAGATAGTTGGGTCCGGACCATCGGGATCGAGCCTCGCCATATGACGGTCGCAACCCTCATGCGGCTTCGCTCCCTCGCAGGGAGGGATGTCCGGTTTGTCCCGAAGCAAGGCGTTGTTGAGGAGCTCCGGGTGGTCAAGACGCCTCAAGAGATCGCGCTTATTCGTAAATGTATCAATATTAATTTAAAAGGCTTTAAGAGGATTGGAAAGATCGTTCGGCCGGGCATTACGGAACGACGGGTCCTTGAAGAGTTGGAACGCTTTGTAAGGGATGAAGATGCGTCTCTGTCTTTTCCTCCGATCATTGCCTCGGGGCCTAATTCCGCCTTTCCTCATGCGCAGGTCACGGACAGAAAGTTCAGGTCTGGAGACCCTGTCCTCGTGGACTTTGGTGTGGAGATCCAGGGCTACAAGTCCGACTTGACACGTATGTTCTTCTTGGGTAAAATGGCGCGCTCTTTTCAAGAAAATCTCTCTTTTATCCGCCAGGCCCAGAAAGAGGCTTATAAGGTTATTAAGCCAGGGGTCAGAGCGAAGGATGCGGATGGTGCGGCCAGGGGATTTCTGGATAAGAACGGCCTGGCTGAACGATTCGGCCACTCCCTAGGCCATGGAGTGGGTCTAAATATCCACGAAGACCCCAGCATTTCTTGTCGAAGTGGAGCGGTTTTATCAAAAGGAATGGTTATTACGGTCGAACCTGGAGTATATTTCACGGGGAAGTATGGGGTTCGGCTGGAAGAAATGGTGCTTGTCACCGCAACAGGTTGCGAGGTTTTAAGTGATCACGATCAATGAAGTTTCGAAGGGGATGGCGCTCAGGGTCGATGGGGACATCTGGACTATTGTGGATTTTCTTCATGTGAAGCCTGCCAAGGGGAGCGCGTTCGTCAAGATCAAGATGCGGAATCTGAAGACCGGAAACGTTATTGAGCGCACCTACCGCACGGCCGAGACCCTGGAGGATGTCCCTGTCGAAGAACGCCGGATGCCCTACAGTTATAATGCGGACGGACTCTATTATTTCATGTGCCAGGAGACCTACGAAGAGGTCACAGTGTCCGAAGATATGGTGAAGGATATTGTTCCGTATCTTCTGGACAATCTCGGGGTCACGGGGTATGTTCATGAGGACAAGGTCCTCAAGGTCACGCTGCCGAATTTCATCGTGGCCAAGGTCGTCGAGGCGCCTCCGGGTGTGAAGGGGGACTCCTCCAAGACCGATACCAAACCCGCCAAGATCGAGACAGGGGCGAGCGTCATGATCCCCCTGTTCGTGGATGTGGGAGAATCGATCAAGATCGATACCAGAACCGGTCTTTATGTCGAAAGGGTGAAACAATGAACCTCAAAGAGCTGAAAGAAATGGTCGAGCTGATGAACCAGAACGGCCTCACCGAGCTTGAGGTCGAGCGCGATGGCATGAAGGTCAGGCTCAAGCGGACCCCGGATAATATGGTCACCATGCAGCCCGCCTCTTTTGCGGTGCCGTCGATCCCTGTTGCGCCCAAGGCAGCGCCCGTTGCGGCCGCGCCGGCCTCCGAAGCCCCCAAGGCCGAGAGCAAGGACCATCTTAAGGAGATCAAGTCGCCGATGGTGGGGACCTTCTACCGGGCGCCATCGCCCGAGTCCGCGCCGTTCGTCGAGATCGGCCAGACCGTCGAGGTCGGGCAGGTCGTCTGCATCGTGGAGGCCATGAAGCTCATGAACGAGATCAAGAGCGAGGTCCGGGGAAAGGTCGTTGAGATCACGGTTGACAACGCCGAGCCCGTGGAGTTCGGGCAGACGCTGTTCCGTGTCGATCCGGCCAAGTAGGCGGCCTCGCATGAAAGGAACACAGAGAATGTTCTCCAAGATCCTGATCGCCAACCGGGGCGAGATCGCGCTGCGCATCATCCGGGCCTGCAAGGAGCTCGGCATTTCGACGGTCGCGGTCTATTCCGAGGCGGACAAGGAAAGCCTGCATGTCCGTTTTGCGGACGAGGCCGTCTGCATCGGCAAGGCCCCCAGTCTTGAAAGCTATCTGAATATTCCGGCCATCATTTCGGCGGCCGAGATCACGGATGTCGAGGCGATCCATCCGGGTTATGGTTTTCTCGCCGAGAACGCCCATTTCGCGGAGATCTGTGAGACCTGCAAGATCCAGTTCATCGGGCCGACGCCCGAGACGATCCGGATGATGGGCGACAAGATCACGGCGAAGGAAACGGCCCGAAAGGCGGGAGTCCCGTTGACCCCCGGCGGCAAGGGCATCATCAAGACCCCGGAAGAGGCGCTGAAGATCGCCAAGCAGATCCGGTATCCGGTCATCATCAAGGCGACCGCGGGCGGCGGGGGAAAGGGCATGCGGGTCTGTCACAATGACGTGACGCTCATCAATTCCCTGAAACTGGCCCAGGCAGAGGCGGAAAAGAATTTCAACAATCCCGATGTCTACATCGAGAAGTACATTCAGGACCCGCGGCATGTCGAGTTCCAGATCCTGGCGGATCATCACGGGAACGTGGTTCACCTCGGGGAACGTGACTGCTCGATCCAGCGCCGCCATCAGAAACTGATCGAGGAGGCGCCCTCCCCGGCCCTCTCCGAGAAACTGCGAAAAAAGATGGGGGAGGCCGCGGTCAAATGCGCCAAGGCCGCGAATTACCGGGGAGTGGGGACCGTGGAGTTCCTTCTCGACAAGAGCGGCGAGTTCTTTTTTATGGAGATGAACACCCGTATCCAGGTCGAGCACCCCGTGACCGAGATGGTGACAGGGCTTGATCTCATCAAGGAGCAGATCAAGGCCGCACAGGGGGAGCGCCTCAAGTTCAAGCAGGAGGACATCCAGCTCAAGGGCCACGCGATCGAGTGCCGCGTGAACGCCGAGGATCCGAACAATAATTTCATCCCCTGTCCCGGCAGGATCGAGCAGATGAACCTGCCCGGCGGCCCGGGGGTGCGCGTCGACACACATATCTACCCGGGATACAAGATCAGTCCGTATTATGATTCGATGGTCGCGAAACTGATCGTCCACGGCCGGGACCGGGCCGAGGCCCTTCGGATCATGCGCCGGGCGCTCGACGAGTTCTACGTGGCACCCATCAAGACGACCATCCCGCTTCACATGGAGATCATGAACCATCCCGCCTTCGTCAAGGGGGAGGTCTCGACGCATTTTATCGAACAGATGGCGAAGAGGGACAAGTAGGAGGGCGCTTATGGGGCCGGATGCGAGGATCGATCTGGGGGCGATCGAGGTTCACAAGAACGTGCTGGCGGACATTGCGACCGCCGCGATCAAGGATGTCGAGGGGGTGACCCCGGCCCGCTACGAGCTGGCCGAGCGGGTCATGGCCTGGCTGGGCCGATCCTTCAACTCGGCGGTGGAGGTGCGTGCGGATGTCGCCGGGCAGGTCAGTCTTGTCATCAAGGTCAAGGTGCGTTACGGGCTAAATCTCGCCGAGGTCTCTCAAAAGGTGCAGGACAAGGTCCTCACAGCCGTCGAACGGATGGCGGATATCGATCTCAAGGATGTGGATGTGAGCATCGAGGGCATCGAAAGGGGGGAATCATGCGGGTCTTGATCCGGATCGCGATCTTTTTTTATGTCTTTCTCATCATGGTGATCGGTTTCTCCGGTCTGATCCTCTTGACCCGCAGGACCGAGCTCGCACCGTATGAAGATTTCCTTCGCTATGTCTATCAAGATCCCGGGGCCGGCATGATCGCAGGGTTCGTGATCGCCGGATTGATGCTGGTCAGTCTGATGCTGGCACGGATCATCTATTATCGTCAGCAGCGTGAGCGCGTTGTGTCGATCGACAATCCCAAGGGGCCGGTCACGATCTCTTTGAACGCGCTCGAGGATATCGTGCGCCGGATGGGGGCCGCGATCCCCCAGGTCAAGGAGCTCAGGCCTGTCATCGTTTCTTCCCGTCGGGGTCTCAAGGTCGATGTGCGTATGTCCCTCAATTGGGGGAGCAATATCCCGTCTCTCACAACGTCCCTTCAGGAAAAGATCGCCTCCAAGATCCAGGATGTTCTTGGCAAGGAGGACCATCCGGTCAGCGTCCGGATCCACGTGACGAAGATCATGATGGACCTGCGCTCCAAGCCCGATGCGGAGGAAGATTCGGTCGCGAATCCGGTCCATTTTCACGGCTATCGCGTCTAGGTGACCTATGAAGAAGATCGGCATCCTCACAGGCGGGGCCGACTGCCCCGGGCTCAATGCGGTGATCCGCGCCGTGGTCTACAAGGGCCTTCAGGAAGGCTACGTCATCACCGGCATCAAGAACGGATGGCAGGGGCTTGTCGAGAATGACACGCGCGTTCTGGACAACCGCCAGGTCTCCGGGATCCTGGACCGGGGCGGCACCATTCTCGGCACCAGTCGGGCCAATCCGCTCGAGAATCCCGGGGACATCGAGAGGATCCGCGAGAATTACAAGCGCAACGGCATGGATGCCGTCATCGCCGTCGGCGGCGAGGTCACTTTGAGTGTGGCACTCGAACTCCAGGAGAAGGGGATCGTGAATGTCGTCGGGATCCCCAAATCGATCGACAATGCCCTCACCGGTACGGATTATGCCTTCGGATTCGACACGGCTGTTCAGGTCGCGACCGAACTGATCGACCGGCTTCACACCACCGCAGAGGCCAATCACCGGATCATGGTCATTGAGGTCATGGGGCAATACACAGGGTGGATCGCGGTCGAGTCCGGCATGGCGGGAGGGGCGGATATCATCCTCATTCCCGAGGTCCAGGCGAATCTGGACAAGGTCTGTGAGGCGATCAGGAATCGTCACCGCCGGGGGAAATCTTTCAGCATCGTCGTGATCTCCGAGGGGGCCCAGGTCGATATGCCCGCGATCTACAACGAGAGCCGAGAGAAGCGGCGCTTTGGCTCCATCGGAGAGCGTCTAGCCAAGGCGATCGAGGAGGAGACGGGATACGAAACGCGGGTGAGCGTCCTGGGCTACATCCAAAGGGGCGGGGCTCCCACGGCGTTTGACCGGATCCTCGCGACCCGCTTCGGTGTCAAGGCGGTCGAGCTTGTCAAGGAAGGCAAGTTCGGCAAGATGGTCAGTTATCAGAACAACCGGATCCGTTATTGCGATATCGAGGAGGCGGTCAAGCACAGAAAGAAGCTGGATGCAGGGCTGATCGAGATCGCACGGGTGTTCACGGCGGATCAGGTTTAAAAGGTTGCAAGGGCATAAAGACGCACGTCACAAAAATGTGTGGCTTGGCCTTTTGTGACCTTGTGTCTTTGGGACATTGTGACCTGTTGATTTCAAGGATACTGAGGTTCCCATGCAATCCCGCATCCGTCAGATCGTCGAAGATTCCATCCGCGTCAAGACCGAGGCGCTTCCGCTGACGGTCGGTCCGCTCGAGAGGGCCTCCCGTCTCATCATTGATGCTTTGAAGAACGGCGGAAAGGTGCTCCTCTGCGGCAACGGGGGTTCGGCGGCGGATGCCCAGCACATTGCGGCCGAGTTCGTGGGCCGCTTTCAGAAGGAGCGACGGGCCCTTCCGGCCGTTGCGCTCACCACCGATACCTCGATCCTCACATGTCTGGCCAACGACTACAGTTTTGAGACCATCTTCTCCCGTCAGGTCGAGGCCCTGGGAAAAAAGGGCGATGTCCTGATCGGGATCTCGACGAGCGGAAAGTCCCCGAACGTGGTAAGGGCCTTTGAGGCCGCGAAGACCCAGGGGATGTCCACGATCGCCTTCACAGGGGGGAGCGGCGGGGTCATGGGAGAGATGGCGGATATCACGGTCACCGTGCCCTGCAAGGTCACCGCACGGGTGCAGGAGATGCATATCACGCTCTTTCATGCGCTGTGTGAAGTGGTGGAGGATGAATTCGCGAAATGATCGTTCCTTGGCGCCTTGAGGCCGGCCTTTGCCGGCCTTTTTTATTGTGGCGTTACAGGGAGGGGATCCGGTCTTATGACAGAATATGAGAAAATGATATCCGGACGTTTGTACGATGCGAGGGATCCGGAGCTGGTCCGGATGCGCCGCAGGGTCCGGACGTTGCTGGGACAGTTGAACAGGTCCCTGCAGGATGTTCGGAGCGGTCGTCGTCTGGGAATATGCCGGGAGATCTTCGGGAAGATGGGGAGCGGATTGTGGCTCCAGCCCCCTTTTTATTGCGACTATGGAAAGAACATTACGTTGGGCGAGAATGTATATTTCAATTTCAACTGCACCATCCTTGATGTGGCGCCGGTGACGATCGGGTCGTTTGTGATGTTCGGGCCCCAGGTCCAGATCTACACGGCAGGGCATCCCCTGGACTGGAGAGAGCGGAAAGAGGGGCGCGAATACGGCAAGCCGGTCTCGATCGGGGATCATGTCTGGGTGGGAGGGCATGCGGTGTTCTGTCCCGGGGTCTCCGTCGGGAACGGAAGCGTTGTGGCGGCAGGGGCTGTTGTCACAAAGGACGTGCCGTCCCATGTTCTTGTGGCAGGTTCGCCCGCCCGGATCATCCGAAAAATTAGAGAAATTAGGGACTGTCCCTAATTAAATGCCTAGGAAGGGGTCCTTGTGTTCGACCTGATCGCCCATGAATTCTCCCGCATCTCCCATGTGCATCTGAATGCCCTCTTTCTCTTGGGGCTCATTC
>JAAYZZ010000110.1 GCA_012514595.1 Elusimicrobiota bacterium | reverse complement strand
GACAGTACCCATCTTATGAATGGTGCTGCTGTAATAGAGAATGCGCTCTGTGGTCGTGGTCTTTCCGGCATCAATGTGCGCAATGATGCCGATATTTCTAACACGATCTAAAGGGATCTGCTCCGTTGCCATTTATGCTGTCTTTCTTAATAACGCCTTGTGATTACCACCTGAAATGACTGAAGGCCTTGTTGGCCTCGGCCATCTTGTGTGTCTCATCTCTCTTTTTGATCGCCGCGCCTTCCTGACGGTAAGCCGCGATCAGCTCATCTGCAAGCTTCTCCATCATGGGCTTGCCCTTTCTCTTGCGGGCAAAATCCCGGATCCAGCGCATGGCCAATGACGTACCGCGGGCCGGGGCCACATCCACAGGGACCTGATAGGTTGCGCCTCCCACCCGGCGGGCCTTAAGCTCCACGCGCGGACGGGCGTTCTCGATCGCCCGGGCGAACGCCTTGATCGGCGTCTCCTCGGTGATCTTCTGTTCCATGACAGTCAGGGCTCCGTAAACGATGTTCTCGGCCACCTGCTTTTTTCCGGATTCCATCACGATGTTCACAAAGCGCGAGACGATCTCGCTGCTAAACTTTGGGTCCGGATTAACCGGTCTTTTCTCGGCACGACGTCTTCTCATATGTCCTTAGGATTTGGCTTTCTTGGTCCCGTACTTGGAACGGGACTTCTTACGGTTGTTGACACCCGCGGCATCCAGTGTCCCGCGGACCGTATGGTAGCGAACGCCGGGAAGGTCCTTGACGCGGCCACCGCGCACAAGGACGATGGAGTGCTCCTGGAGATTGTGCCCCTCACCGGGGATATACGAGGTCACCTCAACCTTGTTGGACAAACGAACACGCGCAATCTTGCGGAGTGCGGAGTTCGGTTTCTTGGGCGTCATGGTCTTCACTTGAAGACACACACCGCGTTTCTGCGGACACGCGCTCAAAGCCGGAGACTTACTCTTGCAAAGATTCCGGCGTCTGCCCTTGCGTATCAGCTGCTGGATCGTTGGCATACTTCACCATTTCCAATTGATGGTACTTACTAAAACCTGTTCCCGCCGGGATCAAATGCCCGACGATAACATTCTCTTTCAAGCCCGAAAGAGTGTCGATTCTACCAGACGAGGCTGCATCTGTCAACACTCTTGTCGTCTCTTGGAAGCTCGCGGAAGAAATGAAGCTCTCCGTCGACAAAGAGACCTTTGTGATCCCCAAAAGAAGGGGTGTTGCCGAAGCAGGTTTTTTCTTTTTCTTCAGAAGTTCCACATTCGTTCGCTTGAAGACCGAACGATCAACCTGCTCTCCGATCAGAAGATCACTGTCTCCCGAATCGTCGATGCGGACCTTCTTGAGCATCTGCGAGATGATGAGCTCGATGTGCTTGTCGTTGATCCGCACGCCCTGGAGACGATAGACCTCCTGGACCTCGTTCAAGAGATACTCCTGCAGCTCCTTGTCGCCCTGCACGCGGAGAATGTCCTGAGGAACGACGGGGCCTTCGGTCAGCGACTGCCCGGCAAAGACACGGTCACCCTTGTAGACCGTCGGGTGTTTTCCGTGCGGGATCGCGTACTCTTTCGTCATTCCCGTCGGGCTCTTCACAACGATCGTCCGGTGGCCACGACGGTCCTCGCCGAACTCAACGAACCCGTCGATCTCGGAGATGACCGCAGGATCCTTCGGACGACGCGCCTCGAAAAGTTCGGCGACGCGCGGAAGACCTCCGGTGATGTCACGCGTTTTCTGGACGCCACGCGGGATCTTCGCGATCAGTTCACCCGCGCCGACCGTCTGCTTATCCTCGACGAGAATATGCGCCCCGACGGGGATCGAATAAATGCCCGCGACCTCCGTCCCGGTCGTGATGACGATCTGGGGATGGTATTCCTGTTTGTGCTCGACGACAACACGCTCTGTGACGCCGGTGACGGGGTTCTGCTCCTCACGGACAGTCACATCTTCCTTAAGATCCTCGAAATTGACCTGCCCCTTGACCTCGGTAATGATCGGAATGGTATAGGGGTCCCATTTTGCAAAGACAACACCCTTCTGGATCTCGCTCCCGTCGGCATACGAGATGGAAGAGCCCTGGGGGAGCTGATAACGCTCATGCTCGCGCCCGTATTCGTTATTGATGCTGATGCTCCCGTTGCGGTTGAGAACAACGAACTCGCTGCCCTTCTGGACCACACGAAGCTGATGATACTTCACGAGACCCGCATTCTTGGAACGAAGGAACGACTGTTCGATCTGACGGCTCGCCGTTCCTCCGATGTGGAACGTCCGCATCGTGAGCTGAGTGCCAGGCTCTCCGATGGACTGCGCCGCGATGATCCCGACGGCCTCACCGAGCTCGACCATTCTATGGGTCGCAAGATTCCGCCCATAGCACTTGATGCAGACGCCTTTGGCGGCCTCACAGGTCAGAACACTGCGGATCCGGACCTTCTCGATCCCGAGCTGCTCGATCATGTCGGCTTTTTCCTCGGTGATCTCCTCCCCTGCGGCCACGACCTGCTGATCGGTCACGATATCCACAATGCTGTCGAGAGCCACGCGCCCGACGATCCTCTCCTTAAGAGGGACAACGACCTCATCCCCCTCGATGATCGCCGAGACCGCGACCCCGTTCAAGGTGCCGCAATCAGGCTCATTCACGACGATCTCCTGGGCCACGTCGACGAGACGACGGGTCAGGTACCCGGCATCCGCTGTCTTGAGCGCCGTGTCCGCGAGACCCTTCCGCGCACCGTGCGTTGAAATAAAGTACTCGAGAACTGTCAGCCCTTCGCGGAAACTGGCCGTGATCGGGTTCTCGATGATCTCCCCCGACGGCTTGGCCATCAGACCGCGCATCCCCGAAAGCTGACGGATCTGAAGCTTTGAACCGCGCGCGCCGGAATCGGCCATGATGAAGACGGGATTGAACGGGTCCATCTTCTTGAAGACGAGGTCAGAGATGACCTCCGTCGTGTGCGTCCAGATATCAATGACCTTGTTATAGCGCTCACGGCCCGTGATGATCCCCTTGTGATACTGATCCTCGACCCTGGCCACATCCTGCTTCGCCCCGGTCAGAATGGTCTCCTTCTCCTTGGGGATCGTCAGGTCAGACATCGCGATCGAGATCCCCGCCGCAGTCGCATGCTGGAACCCGAGGGCCTTCAGACGATCAAGGAAAAGAACGGTCTGATGATGTCCCAGTTTCTTGTAGCAATCCGAGATGACCGCGCCGATCCTCTTCTTGTCGAGGCTGGCATTGACATAGCCCATCTGGGGGGGAACGACCTCGTTGAAAAGAACGCGTCCGACAGTCGTCTCGATAATACGCGACGCCCCCTTCTGATCCTTTTCCTCAACGGATTCGGCCTGGCCGCCCTTGATGACAAGGGATGCCCCATCCTGCCCCCACACCGGCACATCGAGACGCAAACGGACGCGGGCATGAAGATCAACGAGCCCGTCATTATGGGCCACAATGGCCTCACTGCGATTGGCGAACAGATGATCCTGTCCCGAAGCCCCCTGCCTCTCCTTCGTCAAATAATAAAGGCCCAGAACAATATCCTGGGTGGGCGACATAATGGGGCGCCCATCCGCCGGAGAGAACAGGTTGTTCACGGAGAGAAGCTGCAAACGGCACTCGATCTGGGCCTCCAGAGAGAGCGGCACATGGACCGCCATCTGGTCTCCGTCGAAGTCCGCGTTGAAAGCCGTACAAACCAAGGGATGGAGCGTGATCGCCTTCCCCTCGATCAGGATCGGCTGAAAGGCCTGCACCGACAAACGATGAAGGGTCGGCGCGCGATTCAGCATGATCGGGTGTCCCTTGATGACCTCATCAAGGATATCCCACACCTCCACATTCGCGCGCTCCACCATGCGCTTGGCACCCTTGATCGTGTGCACAAAGCCGCGTTCCCGCAGTTTGCGGATGATGAACGGCTCAAAAAGCTCGAGCGCCATCTTCTTCGGCAAACCGCACTGGTGCAGCTGAAGCTCAGGACCAACGACGATAACAGAACGGCCCGAATAATCAACACGCTTCCCCAGAAGGTTCATGCGGAAACGCCCCTGCTTCCCCTTCAGCATATCCGAAAGGGACTTGAGCGGACGATTCCCGGAACCCAGGACCGGACGACCGTGACGGCCGTTGTCCAAAAGTGCATCAACCGACTCCTGGAGCATCCGCTTTTCATTGCGGACGATGATCTCAGGCGCGCTCAGGTCAATGAGCTTCTTGAGACGATTGTTGCGGTTGATGACCCGCCGATAAAGATCGTTCAGGTCCGATGTCGCAAAACGCCCACCTTCCAGCGGGACCAAAGGACGAAGATCCGGAGGAATGACCGGGAGGATATCCAGCACCATCCACTCCGACATGTTCCCGGAAGTCTTGAAGTCCTCGACGATCTTGAGGGTCTTCGAGATCTTCTTGAAATTCGTACCCGCAGGGTTCGCCTTCTCAAGATCCTTGCGGAGCTTCTTGGCGAGATCGTCAAGATTCGTTTCCTGCAAAAGATCGCGGATGGCCTCGGCCCCGATCTTGGCCTTGAACGCCGCTCCGTACTTGGACAGCGCATCCTGGTACTTGTCCTCGGAAAGAAGCTCGCGCTTCTTCAAAGGCGTCGTGCCCGGATCGAGAACGACGTACTCTTCGTAATAGATGACCTTCTCAAGGTCGCGCAACCCCAAAGAGACCAGGGCCGCCAGGCGGCTGGGGACGGCCTTGTAGAACCAAATATGGGTGACCGGACACGCCAGATCAATGTGCCCCATGCGCTCACGCCGGACAGAGGAACGCGTCACAAGGACCCCGCAACGATCGCAGGTGATCCCCTTGAACTTGATCCCCTTGTACTTTCCGCAATTGCACTCCCAGTCGCGGACAGGCCCGAAGATCCTTTCGCAGAACAGCCCGTCCTTTTCCGGCTTGAGCGTCCTGTAGTTCAGGGTCTCGGCCTTCCGGACCGCCCCCTGGGACCATCCCTTGATCACCTCGGGAGAGGCGATCCGTATTGTCACACGATCCTGAGTAACGGGTTCTTTATTCGTTTTCATTGGTCTTATCACCCTTTACGGATTCGTCTTGTGCCTTCTCAAGCTTGATGTCCAGACAAAGGCCCTGGAGCTCTTTCACGAGGACGTTGAACGACTCCGGTGTCCCCGGGGCCAACGCCTGCTCGCCCTTGACGATCGCCTCGTAGATCCGGCTTCGCCCGACGACATCGTCAGACTTGACGGTCAGCATCTCCTGAAGCGTGTACGCGGCACCATAGGCCTCAAGGGCCCAGACTTCCATCTCCCCGAACCGCTGGCCGCCGAAGTGGGCCTTGCCGCCCAGCGGCTGCTGCGTGACGAGAGAGTACGGACCGATCGAGCGGGCATGGATCTTCTCATCCACAAGATGGTTGAGCTTCAGCATATAGATGCAGCCCACCGTAACCTTCTGATCAAAGGGCATCCCGCTGTAACCGTCAAAGACCACGGTCTTTCCTTCCACAGGTAGATTCGCCTGCTTGAGAAGATCGAGGATCTCCCCTTCGGTGGCCCCGTTAAAGACAGGCGTTACGGCCCGGAAACCAAGGGCCTTTGCCGCCCAACCAAGATGCGTCTCCAGAAGCTGTCCGACGTTCATACGCGAAGGAACGCCCAACGGGTTGAGAACGATATCGACCGGGGTCCCGTCCTCGAGGAAAGGCATATCCTCCGGCGGAAGGATGCGCGAGACGATCCCCTTGTTCCCGTGCCGGCCCGCCATCTTGTCACCGACCGAGAGCTTTCTCTTCGTGGCCACATGGACCACAACACGCTTGAGGACTCCGGCGGGAAGCTCGTCCCCTTTACGGACTCGGTCCATCTCCCGGGTCTCTTCCTCAGCCAATTCCGCAAGACGATCATTATAGAAGGCCATGATCTCGCGACCCTCGCTGTCCTCCTCGAGATCATCCATGGTCAGAAGTCCGACCCGCTTCTGGTCGATGCCCAGGGCCTGGGATAGTTTCTTGTTCTTCTCGCCCATGAGGAACTCGACTTCCTGAACGTAATACTCCTTGATCTTATCGATCTCGGCCTGTTCCTTGGCCTTTTCTGCCTTGGATTTGCGGCCGCGCTCGTTGCGCTGAAAAAGTTCGACATTAACAACGACGCCGTTGATCCCTGGCGGGAGGGTCAGGGATGTGTCGCGCACATCCGCCGCCTTTTCCCCGAAGATCGCCCGAAGGAGCCGCTCTTCAGGAGACAGCTCTTTCTCGCTCTTGGGGGTAACTTTCCCCACGAGGATATCACCGGCCTTGACCTCAGCGCCGATCCGCACGATCCCTTCCTCGGTCAGGTCCTTCAGGGCATCCTCACCAACATTGGGGATGTCGCGCGTGACCTCTTCATTCCCCAGTCGCGTCTCGCGGCACTCGCACTCGAAACGCTCGATGTGGATGGAGGTGAACTTGTCTTCACGGACGACACGCTCATTGATCAGGATCGCGTCCTCGAAGTTGTACCCGCGCCAGGGCATGAAGGCCACGGTCACGTTGCGCCCGAGAGCGAGGACGCCGTTATCGGTCGCCATGCCGTCGGCGATCACATCGCCGGTCTGGACCTTGTCCCCCGGTTTCACCAAGGGACGCTGATGCACACAGGTGTTCGCGTTCGAACGCTGATAGATCTGCAGCTGATAGGTCTCTTCTCCAATGACGATCTCGTTGGCGTCCGCCTTGGAGACCGTTCCCGAATTCTTGGCGACAACAACAGAACCAGAGTCAACAGCGACCTTTTCCTCCATCCCTGTCCCGACGAGCGGCGCCTCCGTGACCATGAGCGGAACAGCCTGCCGCTGCATGTTCGAGCCCATAAGCGCTCGGTTCGCGTCGTCGTGCTCGAGGAAGGGGATCAAAGACGTAGCCACCGAAACAAGCTGCTTCGGGGAGACGTCCATATACTCGACGTTCTTGGGAGCCATCTTCGGAAAATCGTTCTTGTAACGGCACGCGACCTCACGGGTCGCGATGGTCCCGTCCTGGTCAACAGGCGTGTTCGCCTGAGCGATGTATTTCGCCTGGTCCACATCCGCGGTCAGATATTCCACCTTGCGGCTCAGCTTCCCATCCTCCACCTTCCGGTAGGGGGTCTCGATGAATCCAAGATCATTGACGCGGGCACAGGTGGTCAAAGAAGAAATAAGACCGATGTTCGGACCTTCCGGGGTCTCGATCGGACAGACCCGGCCATAATGGGTCGGATGCACGTCGCGAACCTCAAAACCCGCGCGTTCTCTCGACAGACCTCCGGGACCAAGGGCCGACAGGCGGCGCTTGTGCGTCATCTCGGCGACAGGATTCACCTGATCCGCGAACTGCGACAGCTGGCTGCGGGCAAAGAAATCCTGGATCTGATTGGAGAACAGGCGCGAATTGATAAGGTGATGCGCCGTCAGGTTCTCAAAGTTGCTCATCACGACCAGGCGCTCCTTGATCGAGCGCTCCAGACGCGAGAGACCGATGCGGACCTGGTTCTGGACCAGTTCTCCGACGGTCTTGATCCTGCGGTTCCCCAAATGATCGATATCATCGCACTCGCCATTTCCTTCCCGAAGACCGAAAAGATAGCGCGTGGTCTCGACGACAGTGACGATGTCGAGGACCCGGTTCTCCATCGGGACCTGGGTGTTGAGCTTACGATTGGCAATGTGACGGCCGACCTTGGAAAGGTCATACCTCTTGGGATCAAAGAATAGACGATAGAAGAGGGCCTCGGCCACCTCGACGGTCGCAGGCTCCGTGGGGCGCATCTTGCGATAAAAATCGAGAAGGGCATCCTCCTTGGACTCGGTCGTGTCCTTGGCCAAGGTCGGGGCCAGACGTTCGAAATCCTCGCCGAACATCTTCTGCATGTCCTCTTTGGACATGAGCCCCATGATACGGAAGATCTGGGTCGCCGGGAAGTTCCGACGGCGATCGATCTGCGCCCACATGATGTCGTTCAAATCGAATTTGATCTCGAACCAGGCTCCGCGCGCGGGAATGATCCTGCCGTAATAAAGATTTTTTCCCGTCGGATGCGTCTCCTCCTCGAAGGAAACCCCCGGCGGACGCTGGATCTGGGAAACCACGACCCTCTCATCCCCGTTGATGATGAAGGTGCCGGTCTCGGTCATGAGGGGGAACTCCCCCAGATAGACCTCCTGCTCCTTGATATCCACGGGCGTGATGAGACGGAGCTTGACCTTCAAAGGCGCGGCATAGGTCATCCCCCGACGCTGGCATTCCTGACGGGAGTACTTCTCCTTCCCGAAAGAATAGCTGATGTACTCCAGCTTGATCTGGCCGTCATAACTCTCGAGCGGGAACACCTCACGAAGGACCTCCTCGAGGCCCTGGTCCGCGCGCCCGTCACTGGCCACATCCCGCTGGAGAAAACTCTCGTACGATTTGACCTGAAGATCCAGGAGGGAAGGAAGAACAAAATTGTCCTGGAACGTGCCGAACTGTCTTATCTTCTGTTTTGCCATATTCTTCAGGGGCCCCTTTTGAAAAAGATGAGCTGAGGCGGGCTTATCCCGCCTCAGCTAGGAAGCACAAGAAACACGCTCATTGAAGGAAAGGCTGAAAGTTACTTCAGCTCGACCTTGGCGCCCGCCGCTTCAAGCTTCTTCTTCATCTCTTCGGCCTGCTCCTTGGTCGCATCGTCCTTGATGGTCTTGGGAGCGCCCTCAACGAGGTCTTTCGCCTCTTTGAGACCGAGATTGGTGATCGCACGGACTTCCTTGATCACGTTGATCTTGTTGGAACCGGCATCCTTGAGAACGACCTCGAAGGTGGTCTTCTCTTCGGCAGGGGCCGCCCCACCGGCCGCTCCGCCCATCATGGGGCCGGCCATCATCATCGGCGCGGCTGCGGTGATGCCGAACTTGGCCTCAAGGGCCTTGACGAGATCCGCAAGCTCAAGAGCTGTCAGGCCTTCAATGGCCTTGACGACCTCCTCAAGCTTTGGAGAAAGAGCAACTGCATTGTCAGACATTTAATTACCTCCCCTTTTTTCACTTAACTGTTTCAAGATCAGAATCAGATCTGTTGTTTTCCCATTCAGGGCCCTGGCCAGACGGGTCATCGGGGCCTGCAACGTCCCCAGAAGCTGGGTGAGGAGGACCTCCCTCGACGGAAGATCCGCAAGACGCTTGACATCCTCCTTACGGAGCAGTCCCTTCTCGAACACACCCCCCGTCACGACGAACGTCTCGTTCTTTTCCGCGAACTTGACCAGAAGCTTCGCGATCTCGGAAGCGTCCGCCGCGGTCCAGACGAGAGCGGTCTGACCGTTCAGGGCTTCGGCCAACTGTGCATAGTCGGTATCCTTCAAGGCGACCTTGAGCAAGGAATTCCGCGGCACATACATCTTGGCCTTCTTCTGCCGGAGGCTCTTTCTGAGGCTTGAAATATCCCCCGACGGAATCTTGTTGTAATTGGCAACGAGCGTGACAGGGCTCGCGTCCACGCCGTCCTTGATGGTCTTGATGACCTTCTTGCGATAAACTGTTCCTGCCTTTGTCATACAGCCACCTTTACCCCCGCCCCCATGGATGAGGACAGATAAACACTCTTGATGAACACGCCCTTGACCGACGCCGGCTTCACATGGGAGACCGCATCGATCACGTACTGGGCGTTCTCTACAATTTTGTCGACGGCGAACGATCTCTTCCCCACCCCCAAATGGATCCCGCCCTGCTTGTCATTCTTGAACTCCACGCGACCGGCCTTGACCTCACGCAGCGCGCGCGCAACGTCTGGCGTCACGGTCCCGGCCTTGGGAGAGGGCATGAGCCCCTTGGGCCCCAGAACCTTCCCTAATTTGGAAAGGTCTTTCATCATATCAGGGGTCGCTACAAGGCAATCGAACCCGAGGAACCCTTGCTCGATCTTCTGGATCAGGTCCTGGGCACCGACAAAATCCGCTCCTGCGTCCTTGGCCTTGGCGAGATTCTCCCCCTGGCAGACGACCGCGACCTTGAGGGTCTTTCCGGTCCCGTGCGGGAGGATCACCGTGCCGCGGATGTTCTGGTCCGAGGCCTTGGGGTCAATGTTCAAATGAAAATGAAGCTCAACGGTCTCGTCGAACTTCGTCTTGGGGGTCTCGCTGAGGAGCTGAACAGCCTCCTTGAGCGGATAGACCTTGGTCACATCGACCTTGGCCTGTGCCTGCTTGACCCTTTTGCTGGT
>JAAYZZ010000109.1 GCA_012514595.1 Elusimicrobiota bacterium | reverse complement strand
AGAACGCCGACGGGACAAGAAAATTGTGGCGCTGCATCTGGTCGGTCCCCGAGGAACGGTCCACATCACCGAAAGGCTGGATCAAAGAGGCCCCGATCGACAGGGCATTCCCGTCGACATGGGTCATCCCGGCAGGATTGTAATAGACCGCCGCAGGACTATCCGCCTCGCCGACAAAGGCCGAGCCCATCCCGGCCGCCGTGGCATCCGCAACCTCCAGACGATACGCCACAGACCCGACCGCCCAGGCAGGGACCGACGACATGGCAAAGACAGCGCTCACCAGAATTGCCGAAAAGATATTTTTTGACATACCCTCCCCCTTTTAAAGGTTACCCTTATCAATTAATAAAAATATTTTACAGGAGGGCACACGGAAGGACAGCGTTTTTTGAGAAATTTTCAACCCGTCCCGACGGGGTTAAAAAGGAAGGGCCTGAAGGTCTTCGGGGATCTGGATGTTGTGGACCGAAAGCGCGGGGTCGATCTTGCGGATGAGCCCTTTGAGGACCCGCCCGGGGCCGATCTCGACGAGATCCGTAATACCCTGGGAGGCCAGGAACCGGATGGAATCCACCCACTGGACCGAAGAGTGGATCTGAAGAGGAAGGTTTTGACGGATCTCCTCGGGGGTCTCTTGAGGCCTTGCGTTGACATTCGTCACGACCTTGATATCCGTGACCTTGAGAGGAACGCCCTCGAGCGCCCCTCTGAACAGGTCAGCCGCCGGCTTCATGAGAGATGAATGGAACGCCCCGGCCACATCCAGAGGGATGACCTTCTTTCCGCCCGCCTCGGTGATCTTCTGACAGGCCTTTGAAACAGGAGCCTCCTCACCTGTGATCACGATCTGGTCCGGGGCATTGAAATTCGCGACCTCGCACCCGGCTTCCGCACAGATCTCGACGAGCTTGTCTTTATCAAAACCGATCACGGCCGCCATTTTTCCGGGGCGGGCCTTGGCCGCCTGCTCCATCAGGGCCCCGCGCTTCTGGATGAGCCTCAGCGTATCCTCAAAAGAAAGAACCCCCGCCGCACAAAGAGCCCCGTACTCGCCAAGGCTCAAGCCCGCCGTGAACTTAACAGAGACCTCTCGGAACTTATCGCTCGCGCGAAAGGCCTCGAGCGCGGCCATGCTCATGGTGAAGATCGCGGGCTGACAGTAAGCGGTCGCCATCAACCTGTCTTCCGGCCCTTCGAAGATGATCTTTGTCAGATCCTCGCCGAGAACCGCATTCGCCTTCTCAAAAACCTCCCGAGCCTCCGGAACGGCATCGTAGAACTCCCTGCCCATACCGACCTTCTGCGCGCCTTGTCCGGGAAAAATCAATGCAATGGACTTCATAAATGACCTTCCAAAAATTTATCCGGAGATTGCCTCTTCGCTACGCTCCTCGCACCAACGACGATTTCCATCTCTTTTTAGTCAAAAAAAAGAACAATGATCGTCATTGCGAGGCCGAATCAATTTCTCTGACCGTATCAATAACTCCACTCCACAATATTCGCCGCCGCAACAAGCCCGGCGCCAAAGACCGTAAGCGCGATCTTGTCGCCCTTTTTGATCCGCCCCTCTTCGACCGCCTCGCACAGCGCTACTACGACGGAGGCCGCGGAAATGTTGCCGTATTTGTCAATATTAATAAAGAAGCGCTCCTTGTCGACACCGGCGCGCTTGGCCACGCTCGCGATGATCCGGTCATTGGCCTGATGCGGAACGACGCACTTGATGTCCTCGAGCGCGACCCCTGCCCGCCTGGCCGCGATATCGACCGCCTCGGCCATGCCCGGTACCGCATGTTTGAACAACTCCTGCCCATGCATGACGATATAGGGAAGCCTGCCGACCTCAAGCGCCTGGTCGCACGGGGTGCGGCTCGTCTCGCTTACGACATACATGAGAGACGCCCCTTCGCCATTGGCTGTCAGAAAGTCGGCCAGGATCCCGCCTTCCTCCACAGGGGCCAGAACCGCCGCCCCCGCCCCGTCCCCGAAGAGGACGCAGGTATTGCGGTCCTTCCAGTCCACCAGGGTCGAGAAGCGGTCCGCAGCCACAACAAGTGCGTTTTTGACCATCCCCGTCGCAATGAACTGCTTGGCCGTGGTCATGGCATACAGGAAGCCGGAACAGACCGCGTTCACGTCAAAGGCAAAGGCCTTGTGATTGCCGATCCCCTTCTGGACCAGACAGGCCACCGACGGGAAGGGACCATCGGGCGTGACGGTCGCCACAATGATCGCCTCAATGTCCTCGGCCTTGACCGGCGCGTTCTTAAGAGCGTCCAGGGCGGCCTTGACAGCGAGGTCGCTCGTCTTTTCACCTGCCGCTGCGATCCGGCGCTCCTTGATCCCCGTGCGCGTCGTGATCCATTCGTCGGACGTCTCGACCATCCGCTCCAAATCCGCGTTTGTCAGCTGCCTCTCGGGAAGATATTTCCCGAGGGCCACGATCCCGACGTTCTTCATGTCCTTACCCCTTATCGCTTCCGTTTAATCCTTGATCAAATGCACATCCCTCTGCGGGAACGGGATCTCAATCCCCTTTGCCTTGAAGGAATCAAAAATGCGCTTGTTAAGGTCGAACTTGAGCTGCAGATAATCCGCCTGTCGGCAGAAAACAAGGGCCCGCAGGTTCACGCTGGAATCCCCGAAGTCCATGATCCCCACCTGCGGCTCGACGAGAGACCTTGCATCCTTCTTGACCTCCTCGAGCACGATCCCGATCGCCTTGTCGATATCACTCTTGTAACTGACACCGACGTCGACAAGGAGCTTCTTTTTCTCCGAGTAGTTCTGAATAATCTCGCCGATGATATGCTTGTTGGGAATAATGACCCTCACCCCTTCGACGGTGACCAACTCGGTCCGGGCCATCTGAATATCCGTCACCTCACCCAAGGCTCCCGCGACCTCAATAATATCCCCCACCTTGAATGGTTTTGTGAAGATCAGCGTCATGCCCGATGCATAATTGGAAAGCGGACCCTGCAGGGCAAAGCTCACACCAAGACCGGCCACCGAGATGCCGGCGATCAAAGGCGCGATCTCGATCCCGAATTTTCCCAGCGCCACGATCACCGCGAACCCAAAGACAAAAAATTTGACCGCAAGACCAATGAACTTGGCGACCGTCACATCGACATTCTTTTTTCTCAAAAGATCACTCGTGATGTTCTGGGCGTATCCTCCCACGATCCACCCCAGGCCCAAGACAATCAGACCTCCCAGGACCTGAAAACCGTACTTAACCAAGAATTCCGTGACCATATCGATCAACCCTTTTGCTGTTTCGATCTGCCCTGTGACCACATTCTTGAGCCCCTCGGGCTTCAAGAGATCCGCGACAACAGGCTGGGAGGACGCCGGTATCTCTACGGCCTCCTGGGCCCTGGCGACTGCGGCACCCGAAAAAATGAAAGACAAAAGACCGAAAAGATATCTCATAACATCCTCCTTGCTAACACGCCCCTTCGCCCCCGGGATCAACCGGCCGTGACAGCCGCCTTGAGCTGATCAATGATCCCGTGTTCCACCTCCCTGATCGTGGCGCGAATCGCGTTCTTGATCGCCTTGGCCGACGAGCGTCCGTGACCTTTCATCACGATCCCGTTGACACCCAGGAGCGGCGCCCCTCCGTACTCCGAATAGTCCACCTGTTTTCTTAAGTTATTGAGCGCCCCCTTCATCAGAAGAACGCCCAGCATCGCAAGAGGGCTCTTCCTGATCTCCCGTTTCAGGACGGCCCCTTCAGCCTCCATCAGCCCCTCGGCGAACTTGATGATGACATTCCCCACAAATCCCGTCGAGACGAGGCAGTCTGCCTTGTTCTTGAACAGCTTGTTGGGCTCCACATTCCCGACAAAAGACGGCATCTTTTCTTGAAGGAGGCGATACGTCTCCTTCTCAAACTCGGACCCCTTGCCCTCCTCTTCACCGATATTGATGAGCCCCACGGTGGGAGACGCGACCCCCATCACATGCTGCATGTAAACACGCGCCATACGGCCATATTGATAGAGATGTTCGGGCTTGGGTTCGGAATTGGCGCCAACGTCGATCAGAAAGGCACAACCGTCGATCTGGGGGATCACAAGCCCGATCCCGGGCCGGTCCACCCCCTCGATCATCCGAAGATAAAAGGTCGCGGCGGCAACAAGCGCGCCAGTATTCCCCGCCGACACGAAGGCATCATACCCGGGTTTCTTAAGAAGGTTGATCCCCACCGCCATGGAAGAATCCTTCTTGCGGCGAATAACATCGATGGGATTGTCGTCCATATCCACGACTTCCGAGGCATGGACGATGGAAATACGGTCTTGGGGGTAGGAGTATCTGGAAAGTTCCGCCTGGACACGGGGCGTATCCCCGACAAGGACGATCTCGACGCCGAACTCGCGGACAGCATCGACCACACCCGCCACAACATTGGCCGGCGCATGATCCCCTCCCATCGCATCGACGACGATCCTCAAGGCGGACTCCTTGAAAAAAGGCACAAGACACAGAGCACAAGGCACAGGAAAGGAATTCTTTCGTGTGGCTTGTGCCTTGTGTCCTGTGCCTTATATTATTTCTGCTTCTTCAGCTCTACGACCTGCTGGCCCTTGTAGCAGCCGGTGACCGGACAGATCCGGTGCGAGAACCCGGCCTTGCTGCCGGACCCGGTCATGCTGGCGCTGGTCGTCGTCAGCTTCTGGTGCGTCCGGCGCCGACGGGAACGGGCCTTGGAATGTTGGCGTTTTGGATTAGGCATGTCTACTCCTTTTTCGGTTTATCACATTCGCAGGGTTCGGTATTGAGATACGCCCCGCACCCCTGACAGATCCCCTTGCAATCCGGCCGGCAAAGCGTCCCCGGCACGTACGCCATGAGGACCTCTTCTCTCACGCGCGCCCCCAGATCGATGAACTCGACGCCCGGGGTCACTTCCACATCAAGGTCCAGAGGGATCGCGACCTCCCCCTCGATCGGGTCCAGGCATCGCGCACAGACCGTATCGGCCACATAGGTGACCTTGACCTTGGCGATCACAAAATCATCCACGCGCTGGAAACGGCCCTGGACCACAATCGGCTTCTCGGGATTGATGAAGTCCTCAAGAAGATCCAGTTCCGCCGGCATGGCCTGATCGATGACGTCAAGCCCTGCGCGGGTGATATCCCTTATTTTGACGCGCATCGCTTCATCCGTTCCTTGAGGCGCTTTTCCACGCATTTGGGAACGAACGAAGAGATATCGGCGTCGAGCCGGGCGACCTCCTTGAGGAGGGTCGCCGACAGGAACGAGAACCGTTCAGACGGCATCAGAAATACGGTCTCGACCTTCTCGGCCAGACGGCGATTGGTCAGGGCCATCTGGAACTCATACTCGAAATCCGACGTCATCCGGAGCCCCCGGATGAGGACATTCGTTCCCTTTTTCTTCGCCAGGTCCGTCACCAACCCCTCGAACGGGACCACGGAAACCCCCTTGATCCCGCGGGCCGCTTCCCGGACCAGGGACAGCCGCTCCTCCATGGAGAAAAGATAGTTCTTGCTGGCATTATTGGCCACCGCAACGATGACCCGGTCAAAAATACGAACGGCCCGCTCCATAACGTCGAGATGACCGTAGGTCACGGGATCAAAACTCCCTGGATAGACGGCCACTCGCGCCATTCGGCCCCTCACATCTTTCGGTAAACATTGAGGCGGGACGCCCCGTAGACCTTGTCCTTTAACAGGACCCATCGGGCATCCGGTTCTGGCATTTTCTCGTCGAGACCGACCTGTGCCACGACGAAAGAATTGGCGTGCAATATATCATGCGCTATCAGCGTTTTCAAGGTCTTTTTTCCCAGCCTGATGTCAAAAGGCGGGTCGAAAAAGACCACATCAAAGGTCCTCTTCGCGCGCGCGAACTGCTTGATGGTCTTAAAGGAATCCTGGTTGATCACCGTCGAAGAAAGCCCCCTCTCCACAGGCCGGAAGATCTCCAGGTTCTCTTCAATGACCTGGGCCCGCCTGGGGTCATGCTCCACAAAAACAACCTCACGGGCCCCCAAAGACAGGGCCTCGAGCCCCACGGCCCCGCTTCCCGCATAAAGATCGAGAAAGGACCTTCCGGAAAGATCGTGCCCGATGATGTCAAAGACCGCCTTGCGCAGGAGATTCTGCGTGGGACGGATCCCGACAGGCATGTAAAAATTCCGGCCCGAATATTCCCCAAGAATGATCTTCATCGCGTTCCTTTTGATATCTCTCCAGGGTCAGGACAGATAATGCCTCCGCAATCCCTGAACCATCTCGGTATGTTTTTGCTCCACAACAATGATCGCATCCAGGATCCCCCGGAACTTCTCGAGGAGATGCGCTCTCATCAAGGAGTACACCTGGACCGTGACCTCCTCGCGGCGAAGGGCCACATCCAGGGCTTCCCGCATGTCTTTCGGAGCGACCGTCACAATATCCGTGAAAGAGATCCTTTCAAGAGGGACCAAAAGCCCCTCGAGCATGGTCCGGACATCGATCGAATACTCCTCGGATTCCTTTCGATCCTTATAGGCAAGGGCTATTTTCTCAAAAGCCCTCTGGTGCTCCTCTTCCTGTCCCGCAAGGATCATGAAAACTTCCCTTGAGTCAGGATCCCAGGACCAGGCGGCCACCTTATTGTAAAAGAGAGCGCTCGCCTTTTCCACACGGGCCGCCATCTCGGCGATCTCGTAAACACCAAAAAAATAGGCCATCCCCCACTCCTCTTTTTAAACCCTCACGCCCCCCAAGGACCTTTTCCCCTCCGTAAAGACAATGATCCTGTTCATCATTTCGACCACACCGGCCGGGTCGCGGCCCACTGCGGTTTCGGCGGAGAGCATGACATAGTTGGTCCCGTCCAGGATCGCATTGGCCACATCGGTCGCCTCGGCGCGTGTGGGGAGCCGGCGCTCGACCATGCTCTCCAGCATCTGGGTCGCCGTGACAACAGGCTT
>JAAYZZ010000108.1 GCA_012514595.1 Elusimicrobiota bacterium | reverse complement strand
CCCCAAAAGGATCACGGCCATAAAAGAGGCCAACCCCTTGCGGAACATCACTTTAAAAGAAAAATGAGGCATGACCATGATACGGTCCTTTCTTCTATACTGCCTGTTTTCGACCCAATCCACCAATTCCTGTATTAAGTATATTCTATAAATCGGGGAAAAAGCAAGAAAACATGCCCCGTAAAAGAAAATTTTTCTTACCGTCTACCACGTTAATGAAAGAACGAATATGTCATACAATGATGAATAGTGCAACGAAAAACCGGGGACCCTGTTCCCAGGATCCCCGGTCTAAAATCAGGAGCCGCCAGGGTTGCAAGGTAGGATGCGATTCAGCTTGGTGGATTCGTCTATGCGGAAGGCCCTGACAGCCCCATATCCTCAAATGTCCGCTTCCGCCACAGAAGACCTCAAAGAAACAGACCGCCCATCCACGAGACGTTCTGCCAGAAGCCCCTGCGCCTGCGTTCCTTTTAAAAGAACATTTTTCCCACAGGAGACCAAAAGGTCCCCTCACCTGGCTCAAAGTATAAACGACAAGAAATAGAAAAAACAGACCTCTACGCGCCTTTCGGGAAAGCGGTATCTTGAAAAGGCAGCAGGTTGTAGGCGACAGTCCTTAGCGGAGAAGGCTCGCAGGTCGTCGGCCGACGCCGGGTTCGTCAGCTTCGTCGCGCGAGCGCGAACGAAGCGTCTTCTTCCATTCAAAGCCTCCTACCTTTTTCTTTTTCCCCCTTCCCTTTTCTCACTCCAGCGTTACACTTTTCCTATGGCCCAGCACTTTCTCATCGGCATCGACATCGGCGGGACAAAGATCTACGGCGGGCTCCTTTCTCCGTCGGGACGGATCGTTGCCACCCGAAAGATCCCCATGCCTCCGGGCGCCTCCTCGAAAAAGATCCTCGAAGAGGTGCATTCCCTGATCCGCAAACTCCTCAAGGACGGAGAGGCCACGCCGAGCAACATCCTGGGGATCGGCGTCGCGGTCCCCGGGATCGTGGACCACGACGGGGTGGTCGTGAACACACCCAACATCGCCTTTTCGGGCACCCCCCTGAGAACGCTCCTCGAAAAAAAGTACAAAAGACCCGTGGCGGTCGGCAATGATGCGAACCTGGGGACCCTGGGAGAACAGTGGCTCGGCGCCGGACGAAAGGCCCGGAACATCATCGGGGTCTTCCCCGGGACAGGGGTGGGCGGCGGAATGATCGTCGATGGCCGCATCATCGGCGGGACCCACGGCGCGGCTGCGGAGATCGGCCACATGCCGGTCGATCCCCAAGGGCCTCGATGCTCGTGCGGCAACACCGGATGCCTTGAAGCCGTCGCGGGACGCTGGGCCATCGAACGCGACATCCGCGCAGCCGTAAAAAAAGGAACGCGCTCCGCGATCACGCGGATCGTCGGAAAAGACCTCCGGCGGATCAAAAGCTCCGCCCTCGCCAAGGCCCTGAAAGCCAAAGACCCCCTGGTAACACGCACGATCCAAAAGGCGGCCGAGGCCCTCGCCCGGGCCTGCGTATCCCTGAACCATCTTTTGGATCCCGATATGTTCATTTTTGGCGGAGGGGTCATCGAGGCCTGCGGGGACTGGATCCTCCCTGCCGTCGAAAAGGCCCTCAAGGCCGATCCCTTCTTTCAAAGACTGGGAACACCGGTCGTCGTGGCGGCAAAGCTCGGGGATGATGCGGTCATGCTCGGAGCGGCCGCGCTGGTCCGTCGGGAGATCCCGGAAAGGCTCCTCACCAACGGATATTACCCGCGCATCGCACAGGCGGACAAGGGAAGGATCCGGGTCGGAAGAGCCCTGTATGCGCCTCCCTTTTTCATCCGGGCGGATGGCAAGATCAAAGGGCTCGAGAAAAAGGAAACGACTCTCTCCCCCCGGCCCATCAAGGACATCTGCAAGAAGGGCCCCGAAGCCCTCTTCATCATCTGTCCAAAAAGAAAGCGCGCCTGCCTTTCGACAAGCGCGCGCGATTATCTCAAAAAGAACAAGACCGAGCTCTATTTACTGCCGATCTCCGCTGCCATCAAAGCCTACAATGCCTGCGGTGACCGGAAGACCATCGCCTTTCTTTGACCCCATCAATCCGGGGTGGCTGCAATGCGCTCCTCTGCGCCGCTGGCCCCAATGACCCTGAAGGCCTCGACCATCACGGTCACGCCATTACAGATCCACGTGGATCCCGTATAGTTGCTGCAATCCAGCGTTCCAACGCACCCGTCGGGAATGGCAGAAGAACAGTCTTCCGGGTGGTCTGCGCAAGTATCAGGCGTGCAACACGACGTTGTATTGCAAGCCTGAGACTGTGTTCCCCCGCAATTATTCGTCCGCGTTCGCGTACCTCCGCCACAAGGAACGCTGCACGCGCTCCAGCTACTCCACGTCGAGACAACGCAATACGGCTGGCACCGCGCTGTTTTTCCGCGACCGCAGGAACGATACCCCTTCTGGCCGCTCCCAAAAGCATTCGCGTTATCATCACAACCATATTCCGTACCGGTATTCTGGCAGCCCCATCCATTACCATTGGAACCTGTCCCGAAATATCCTCCACAACACGTCCCCGTGGAACAATGGGTCTGCCAAGACCCGCTGCAATACGGCCCCGCATTGTCCTGAACGATATGTGTCCAGTACGCAAATGCTGATGGAACAAAGGCGAGCATCCCGATCAGCGCGGCCACGATCACTCCTCTTTTTTTCATATCTTCCCCGCTTTCTTTTCTTCTACGGCATCTTGCGAAGCGCCCATTCGCCGCCATCGATCATCACACGCACGGAAGAGGCCTGTGGATCTCCAACGGGGACCACCAGAATGCTGTAGGTCTTCCCTCCCTTTTGGATCTTCATCCGACCGGCAGGATCCCCCACACAGGACCCCGCCTGACAGGCCTCTGCAGCCCCGCATCCACAGGCGATCGTTCCCCCGCAGCCGTTATCCAAATTCCCGCACTGACCCGGATAATCCGCGCAGGTTTTAGCATCGCAAACACATATTCCGCTTTGACACGTCTGCCCTTCCGGGCAATGAGCATCCTCCAAACAATCCCTGCGATCGCAAAGGCGGGTGCTGTACTGGTTCCCTGAACAGGTAGAAAAATCATCACATTTGTAGAAACCCGCCAGATTCCCTACCCCGTACTTGTCAGCCGGGATCCATTTCCATCCGGTAGTCGGCGACCACGAAGTGCCTGCAAAATTTGCGCAGGTCTCACAACTGTTCGTATCAAGATAGCTGCTGGCACACTCCTCAGCCTCGACAAGACCTGTTGCCAAGAAATATCCCATCCCCAAAAGAGCGACAAAGACCACCCACGGTTTTTTATCAAAACCTTCTCGGGGCAGCATAAAAACCCCCTTCCCTTTTCTGTCGACAACAAAAATCTTCCTGTCGCCCGCATGCTCCTGTTAAAAATCTTCACGGCATCCTGCGAAGCGCCCGGTCCTCGCCGTTGAGACGCACGCGGACCCGCGAGGCATCAGGATCCGTTACTGGTACGGTCTCCACATTATAGATGACCCCGCCCTTCTTGACCTTCAGGTCCTGATTGACCGCGCACGTCCCGGAATCACAATGCTGTCCCGACGGGCAATTACAGGTGATCGTGCCTCCGCAGTCATTATCCAGATTCCCGCACTGACCGGGATAGTAAGCGCAGGTTTTC
The DNA here is from genome assembly GCA_012514595.1 of Elusimicrobiota bacterium. GTDB lineage: Bacteria > Omnitrophota > Gorgyraeia > Zapsychrales > Fredricksoniimonadaceae > JAAYZZ01. The sequence continues at coordinate 747 of JAAYZZ010000108.1, read as the reverse complement.
GGCGTACACGAAGGAGAACAACTGCCGTAATTCACAACAAGTCTTCCGGTCGGGGTACACGCGCCGCTGCAGACATAGGACCAGTCGCTGCATCTTGCCGGAACCCATGAACTGGAATTTGCTGTCGTAATGTTTCCGGAAGCACAGCATTTGTCCGATCGGGCATCGCAATTGATCGCATGCGTACAGTTTGGATACGCGCAGTGAAAGAAGTCCCATCCGGTCGGTGAGCCGTTACAAATGGTCCCGGTGGCCGCACTGACTGACGAGCACAAGGCAGAAACCATCAGAAAGAAAAAAAGAAAGACCGCTCTCATCCCATCTCCTTTTTTCATTCCATCTCTTTCAGGAAGTTCGCCGCCCCCTCATCTTCAGTCCGTTTGTTCTACGGAACCTCAACCCCCGAGATCCGCTCAACACCAGAAGGCGTCTGAACCCTCAAAACCTCAACCCGCACGGTCCCGTCCGTACAGCACCAGGCCCCACCGACAGGACAATAGTTCCGACAATTCAGGGAGTTCGTACAGCCGTTGCTCAAACCATTACGGCAATCATTCGGATAGTCCGCACAGGTCTTGCTGGGAACGCACGGATTCACGCATTTTCCGGAGGAACAAATTTTGCTTCTCGGACACCCGCAGGTGATCGTTCCTCCGCAACCGTTAGCGAGGCTGCCGCACTGGCCGGGATAATCCGCACATGTTTTAGCCACACAGCAACCCGCATCGCAACCCGGTGTTCGCGTTG
>JAAYZZ010000107.1 GCA_012514595.1 Elusimicrobiota bacterium | reverse complement strand
GTTCCGTCCATTCAACAGCTCCCTTCTTGTATTTCCCCCTTCTTTCGCTATCATAGGCAACATATGGACATCCTGCGGTTTTTGCTTATTACCGCCCTTCTTTTCTGCACCGGCTGCGACCGGATCTATGGCCTTCTCCACAAGCCCGGGGGCGAGGAGCGCCGGATCCTGGGCGAGGTCGTTTTCAATGAATACAATCCCAAGGTCGAGGAGCTGCAGAAGGCCTTGTCCTTCCTGGGCTATTCGATCGGGACCCCTGATGGCAAGTTCGGCACCTCGACGCGCGAAGCGGTCGCGCGTTTTCAGGAGGAGGAGGGCCTGGAGGTCACGCGCTGTGTCGATGCGGTGACCTGGGAAAGGATCCAGGGATATGTGACCTCCCCCTTGGTCAAGGATCTCAAGGTGGATCCCGCTGGACTCCAGGCCGCGCTATCCCTGGCCGGATTCTCTCCGGGCAAGGTCGATGGGCGGATGGGGCCGCGGACCAAGGAGGCGGTCCGGGCCTTTCAGCGCGCCAACGGGCTTTCTCCCGACGGGATCGTGGGGGTCAAGACCTTGCGGGTCCTTCTGAAGGCGACGGTCCCAGCCGCGATCACGCCATGAATGCCATTGTTCTGGTCAAACAGGTCCCGGATATCACGCACATCCCCGAGGAGGCTTGGGATACACAGAGGGGAACTCTCCGGCGAGCGGCCCTGGATGCGGTCACGAATCCTTTGGACCTTCATGCGCTCGCCCTGGCCTGCGATCTCAAGGATACGACGGGAAGCGGCCGTGTTGTGGCGCTCACCATGGGTCCGGCGCAGGCCCGCGAGGCGCTGGCCGAGTGTCTGGCCCGGGGCGCCGATGAGACCGTGCATCTCATGGACCCGGCCTTCTCCGGCGCCGATACCTGCGCGACCGCCTATGCCTTGGGACTGGCGGTGCGCCGGATCGCGCGGGAGGTCTTCCGGGGAGAGCCCTATGTGATCCTCGCCGGCATGCAATCTGTCGACGGGGATACGGCCCAGGTCCCCTCGCAGCTCGCCGAGGAGCTCGGGATCCCCCAGGCCGCTTATGTCCGCTCTCTTCTCTATGATCCCCGCCGTGGCCTTGAGGTCGTTCGCATCGGCCCTTCCGGAACAGAAACGCTCCTGATCGATCCTCTTCCCGCCCTTTTGACCGTGACGGAATGCGCACGGATCCGGTTCCGCTCATTTGAGAGGGCCCATCGTTCTTGGGGGCGGGGTGTTCTCACATGGGGGGCCGGTGATATCGGCGCGGACATGACGCGGATCGGGTTCCACGGTTCGCGGACATGGGTGTGCCAGGTCCAGCTCGCGGGATCGCAACACGACAGAACAAAAAAGACCGTAGAGGACCTCGACAAATTCCTGGGCCATCTTGAGAGGGAATATCATTCTCTTTCATCGGAGAGTGTGGCGCGGGAGTCTTCCTATGTCCTGGGGTCCCGGAGCCCTTTCTATCAAGGCGATGTCTGGGTCCTTGCGGAACATCGGGATGGCGTGATCCTGGATGTCTCTCTGGAACTATTGGGCAAGGCGCGGGATCTCGCCGGAGCGCTGGGGGTCCGGGTGGGGGCCGTTCTTCTGGGGAGGGATGAGAGGTCCTTCGCGAACGACCTTTTCTCTGCCGGGGCGGATCGTATTTATCATGCCGATGATCTCGGGCTTTCGGGGCTCCCGATCCTTCCGTCGACAAGGGTGGTCGCGGACCTCTTGGTCGAGAGGCATCCCCAGATCATGCTGTTCGGGGCGACCCCGTTCGGACGCGAGCTGGCGCCGCGCGTGGCCTATCGCCTGGGGGCGGGGCTGACCGCGGATTGCACGGGGCTCGATCTGTGCGACCAGACCTTTGCCGGCGTCTCTTATGTCGCGGCCCTGCGGCAGGTGCGTCCCGCTCTGGGGGGGAATATCATGGCCACGATCCTCTCCAAGAACACGTTCTGTCAGATGGCCAGCGTCCGACCGGGGGTCTTTCCTCTTCCTGTCTTTGAAAGATCCCGGCGGGGAGATGTGGAAATGGTCCCGGTGAACCCGCGGCCGGGGGATCTCTCGGTGCGCGTCTTGTCCCGCGAGAGGAGTGTCTTTGAGGCGCCGCTCAAGACAGCCGAGATCATCGTCTCCGGCGGGCGGGGGATGGGGTCACGCCGGGACCTTGAAGAGGCGCTAAAGCCCCTGGCCGCGGCCTTGTCGGCGTGGCTGGGCGGAAAGGCCGAGATCGCCGGATCCCGGCGGGCCGTGGACGAGGGCTTCTTGGGGCGCGACCGGCAGGTGGGCCAGACCGGGCAGACGGTGCGGCCCCGGCTGTATGTCGCCGTCGGGATCTCGGGGGCCGTTCAGCATATTACGGGAATGCATCAGGCGAGGGCGGTCGTGGCGGTCAATCCGGATCCGCATGCGAATATCTTCCGTCATGCGGATTGGGCCCTGGTGGGCCCGTGGCAGAACGAGGTCCCGCGCCTCCTGG
>JAAYZZ010000106.1 GCA_012514595.1 Elusimicrobiota bacterium | reverse complement strand
TGGTTGCGGGGGTTGGATTTGAACCAACGGCCTTCAGGTTATGAGCCTGACGAGCTACCAGGCTGCTCCACCCCGCGATGTCTGTCAAATCGCTCCTTCGGTCGCCCGAAGAGAACGCATAATAACACAACTCCGAAAAAATGCGAACCTTTTTATTCCGCCGCGTCCTTTTTCTGCCCCGCCGGGACGACCTTGTAGATCATCTCACCATCCTTGATGAGCCCCATCTTCTCGCGCGCGACACGCTCGAAGTAATCCGGGTCCTCATTGAGCCGCCGCTGCTCCTCGCGGAGCGCGGCGTTCTCCTTCTGGAGCTCCCGGATGCGGTGCTCATACGACGCGTTCTTCTGATGCAGGTCCTGCATCCGAAGGAAAGGCCGGGAGTAAAAGATCAACACCACGGCCGCGATCACAAAGAGCCACAGCGCATTTTTGATCATAACTGTCGGAACAGCTGACAACAGGCAACTGCTGTCTTCCGCATTTTCCCGCGGCCTGCCTGCCGCTGTCTTCCTAGCAGATCTTGCCCCAGATCGGTCCCGCGTACACGGCCTTGGAACCGAGCTCCTCCTCGATCCGAAGGAGCTGATTGTACTTGGCCAGACGGTCGGTCCGCGACAGAGAGCCTGTCTTGATCTGCCCCACGCCCGTCGCGACCGCCAGGTCCGCGATCGTGACGTCCTCGGTCTCGCCGGAACGATGCGACATGATCGAGGTGTACTTGTTCTTGCGCGCCAGGTCGATGGTGTCCAGGGTCTCGGAGAGCGAACCGATCTGGTTCACCTTGATGAGAATGGAATTGGCGACCCCCTGGTCGATCCCCTGCTTGAGGCACTTGACGTTGGTGACGAAGAGATCGTCCCCGACGAGCTGGACGCTCTTGCCGATCTTGGCGGTCAATTCCTTCCAGCCCGCCCAGTCGTTCTGGTCAAGCCCGTCCTCGATGGAGACGATCGGGTACTTCTTAACCAGCTTGGCATACTCCTCGGCGATCTCGACGGAAGAGAAATCCTTTCCATCGTAGTTGTACTTTCCGTTCTCGTAGTATTCGGAAGAAGCGCAGTCCATGGCGATGAAGACGTCCTTGCCCGGCTTGTAGCCCGCCTTCTCGACCGCCCGCATGATGAAGCCCAGGGCCTCTTCGTTCGACTTCAGGTTCGGCGCAAACCCGCCCTCGTCGCCGATGGCCGTATTGAGGCCCGCGGCCTTCAGAAGCGCCTTGAGGTTATGGAACACCTCGCAGGACATGCGCATGCACTCCTTGAACGTGGGGGCACCGATGGGCATGATCATGAATTCCTGGATGTCCAGGTTGTTGTCCGCGTGCGCGCCGCCGTTGATGATGTTCATCATCGGCACCGGAAGGATGTTGGCATCCGCTCCGCCGATGAAGCGGTAAAGAGGCTGGCCGGAGAGCGCGGCGCCGGCCTTGGCGACCGCCAAGGACACGCCCAGGATCGCGTTCGCCCCGAGCTTGCTCTTGTTGTCGGTCCCGTCGAGGGCGATCGTCACCTTGTCGACCGCGCGGAAATCCGGGCTCATCCCGACGACCTTGTTCTTGATCTGCGTATTGACGTTCTCAACGGCCTTGAGGACGCCCTTGCCCATGAAACGCTTCTTGTCGCCGTCGCGCAGCTCGATCGCCTCGCGCTCGCCGGTGGACGCGCCCGAGGGAACGGCGGCCCGGCCCATGATACCGTTGTCCAGAAAACAATCGACCTCAACGGTCGGATTGCCGCGGGAGTCAATGATCTCTCTTGCCTTGATGTCCTTGATCTTAGCCATAACTGTCCTTTCCTGAAATATAAGGGGAATTGTCCGCCGGAGACGGATCTGTCCGGCAAAAAAAGAATGAGGATAAACTAACACGCTGCAGGGGGTTCGTCAAGGGATAGAAAAGACACCAGACACCGGACACAAGACACACGAGAAAAAGCCAGAAAGAGACCACCGACCTCTTTTCGGAAGCGATCTCTCGGATGCCGTGTACCCTTGCATCATCCATTCCCCATCATCCAAACCCCGATAGCCGTGTGTCAGATGCCCGATGTCCTGAATCGCGCAAAACTCGTGTGTCATGTGTCCGGTGTCATGTGTCCCTCTCTTCCCCTCCCCTTCATTTGACGCATCCCCTTGCGTATGTTATCCTTTCGATATCTTTTAACCCGAGGGGACCTTATGCCTAAGATGAAATTCATCACCTGGCTCAAACTCAACTGGGTCAAGCTCCTCCTTCTCTTCCTCGCCGCCTTCTTCATCATCACGGTCATAACCCTGCTCTTCATGGGATTCATGAGCTTCTCGAGCATGGAATCCTTCAGCCGCAAACAGATGATGGCCCAGATGGGCATGTACCTCTTCATGGGCATCATCCAGGGCGTCATCTTCGTCTCTCTTTACGCGGTGCTCTACTACTACATGTTCATGGGCGGCGGCATGACCCGCTCCCTCACATCGGACGTCGCCTCGAACCCCGACGCGCAGGTCAAGTGGGACGACGTGATCGGCATGGAACAGGCCAAGAAAGAGGCCTGGGAGATCGTGCAGTTCCTGAAGGACCGAAAGCTCCTCAAGGTCATCGGCGGGAACATCATCAAGGGGACCATGCTCATCGGCTCGCCCGGCTGCGGGAAGACCTACCTCGCCAAGGCGATCGCGACCGAAGCCGGCCTGCCCTTCCTCTCGGCGGTGGGAAGCGAGTTCGTGGCCATGTTCGTGGGGCTGGGCGCGGCGCGCATGAAGGCGCTCTTCAAGGAAGCCCGCAAGCTCGCCAAGGTCGAGGGCGGGTGCATCATCTTCATCGACGAGATCGATTCTTTCGCGCGCCCCCGCACGCAGGACCAGGGCTTTGGCGGCACCATGTCGAACAATGCCACCATCAACCAGTTCCTCACCGAGATGGACGGGCTCAGGCAGACCGAGAACAATATCATCATCATCGCGGCCACCAACGTCCCCGAGGAGGAGCTCGACCCGGCCATCATGCGCTCGGGACGCTTTGACCGCAAGATCGAGATCACCAAGCCTTCCGCCAAGGACCGCGAGGAGCTTCTCAAGTTCTACCTCAAGAAGATCGCGGTCGCAGACGATATTGATGTGGCAGGCACCGCCGAACGCATGAAGTGGTTCGCGCCCGCGGACATCTACAACGCCACCCGCGAGGCGGCCATCATCGCCATGCGCGCCAAACGCCAGGCCGCGATCCAGGAGGACCTCGACAAGGGTGTGGCCCGTGTCATGCGTTCCATCGAGAAGATGGGCGGCGACAAGATCCTCTCCTCGCGCGTGAACGTGAAATGGGACGATGTCATCGGCATGGAGTCGGCCAAACGCGAGGCGGGCGAGATCGTGGAGCTTTTGAAGGACAGAAAACGCGTCCAGGCCATCGGCGGAAAGATCGTGAAGGGGATCCTCCTCATGGGCCCCCCCGGCTGCGGAAAGACCTACATCGCGAAGGCCATGGCGACGGAAGCAGGCTTCCCCTTCATCTCGGTGAACGGCAGCGAGTTCCAGACCGGGATCTGGTTCGGCACAGGACCCAAGAAGGTCATGGACCTTTTCAAGGAGGCGCGCGCGCTCGCACGGGCCGAGAACGGCTGCCTCATTTTTATCGACGAGATCGACTCGGTGGCCACCCCCCGCGGCTTTGGCGGCGGGAGCGCCATGATCGAACACAATAACACGATCAACCAGCTTCTGACCGAGATGGACGGGCTCAAGCACGACGAGCAGAACATCGTGATCCTCGCGGCCACCAACGTCCCCGAGGACCAGCTCGACCCCGCGCTCCTGCGCGCCGGGCGCTTCGAACGCAAGATCTACGTGACACGGCCCAATCTCGCGGAACGCAAACAGCTCTTCGACTTCTATCTGAAGAAGGTCACCACAGAACCCGACGTGAATTCCGAGATGCTCGCGCGAAAGACCCTGTGGTTCTCCCCCGCCGACATCGACAACATGATCCGCGAGGCGGGCCTGATCGCGCTGCGCGAAAAACGCGAGGTCATCACCTTCCGGGACCTCTCGAAGGCCTATGACCGGATCCTCTACGGCGAGAAATCGAACCTCATCCTCTCGGACAAGGAGAAGAGGTGGGTGTCGTATCACGAGGCAGGACACGCCATCATCGCCTACCTGCTCCATCCGACGGACGACGTCATCAAGGCGACCATCATCCCGCACAAGGGGGCGCTGGGCTTTGTGGCCCCGCGTCCGCGCGAGGAGGTCAACATCCGCGACAAGAACTGGTATCTGGCCTCCATCAAGGTGGCCCTGGCCAGCTACGCGGCCGAACGCCTCAAGTTCGGCACCACCGGCAGCGGCGTCTCGGCGGATTTCAACAGCGCCTTCACGGTCGCGCGCGACATGGTCTGGCGCTGGGGCATGGGGCGCTCCGGCCTTCTGGGGGATCTCGGGGACGCCGCCCGTCTCTCCGAAAAGACCCGTGAGACGCTCGATGGGGATGTGCAGGAGATCATGCAGGGCTGCCTCAATGAGGTGAGCCAGATCCTCGAGGGGAAACGCGAACTCCTGGATGATTTCGCGGGAAAACTCCTCGAAAAGGGCGAACTCGAATACGACGACATCCAGGCGATCTTTGACCGGCACGGCCTGAAGCCGGCGAGGGGATAAAACGCCAAGGAGGTCTCTAAGGTCCTGAGGTCTCTGATGTCTAAAAGACCTTAGCAACCTTAGCGACTTTAGCAACATTCGAAAAGGCTGATAGATCCAACAAATGAAACATTCCTTCCTGATCCTCTCCATCCTCTTTCTCTGTAGCGCGGGATGTATCCAGAAAGACATCCCCTACACTCTCTCAGAGGCTGAGAAGACGTTCACGGAATTCTGCAAGGCCGAGGGCGATGTGGACGTAACGGCCCGGTCCGTCGGAAGAACTCTCTGGGTGTATCTTCCGCTCAAGATCAGTCTCTTCAACATCAAGGCCTCGGGCCAGAAGACGACAGCGGACAAACAGCCGACCCCCCTCTCCCTCTCAGCCATCGACGGAGAAAAGAGCTCCTCTCTCTTCTCTTTCCGCTACGACATCATTCCCGACGCGCTGCCCGGAGACACCCCTCCCTACGGCATGCAGTACAACGAAGAGTTCACGGCCAAACGCCGCATCCTCTATTACGGGCTTCAGGAATCCTTCTTCGGCCTCCCGGAAGAGGCGGCGCCCCGATTCGTCGTGATCGTGAGCGTCGATCTCTCGACGGGGATCGGCATGAAGAGCACGCTCTGCCTTGCGGACCTCAAGAAATACATGACCGGAGCCATCTTTGACGACTACATGCTGCGCGAGGTGGCGGACATGGTCGGGGATCCGGCCCTCATCGGCGACATGGCCGGCCGCGCGCTCGAGAGAACGGATGTCCCCTGGGCGGAATTCCTCACCGGTCAGATCAAACAGCGCATCCGCTTCAAGTTCACCCAGAGCGATTTCAAACCCGAGGCGGACCCGGACCGCGTCATCACGACCATCGTGGCCAACACACTGGCGCTTTATGAATTCGAGGACTTCGAGAAGATCCGGCTCTACAACTGGCGGGACAAACGCGAGATGCTCTTCGACAAGGAACAGCTCCGTTCTTTTGTCGATGTGCTCCCGGAGAAGGAACGCGCCGGAAGGTTCACGACGATCAAATTCGATACGTCGAACTTTGCGCCGGGGGGACAGAAAGGGACAGGGGACAAGTAACAAGGGATAGGAACAAGAAAAAAGCGGGCCGTTTGAGGCCCGCTTTTTTAATAACCTTTTTCTTCAAAAAAGAGCACAGACCCGCCCTTGCCATCCCTGTCCCTTGTCACTTGTCCCCTTTTTTCCCCTTCACCAATTCCCCGATCACCTCCGGATACAGCCTGTGCTCCACCTTGTGGATCTTGGCCTCGAGAGAGGCGAGTGTGTCCGCCGGCGTCACCGCGACCGCGGCCTGGGCGAGAATGGGACCGTGGTCCACCTCCTCATCCACAATGTGGACCGTGACCCCCGTGACCTTGACCCCGGCCTTGAACGCATCCCGGATCGCGTGCGCGCCCTTGAACGCGGGGAGAAGCGCGGGGTGGATATTGATGATCCTGTTGCGGAACGCCCTGACGAACACAGGGCTCAAAATTCGCATGTACCCGGCGAGGACAACGAGCTCGATGCCCTCCTGCCGGAGAAATTTAACGAGCGCGCGGTCGAACGCCGCACGGTCCTTGCAGGCCTTCGGATCGCGCCAGGCGACCACAGGGACCTGGGCCTTACGCGCCCGCTGGAGCGCAAAGGCGTTCTCCTTGTCCGAGAACACGACCTGAAGCGTACCTTTGATCTTTTTCTTCCTGAGCGCGTCGATGATCGCCTCAAGATTGCTTCCGTTACCGGATGCCAGGACCGCAAATTTCATAAGGCTGTCTCCTTGAAGAGGTCGATGAGGTTGAGAGGTCTAAAGGTCGAAAAGCCCAAATAAGCCAAGAGGCTATAAGTCTCAGGCCATAAGAAAAGGCCGGAAAAAGATCAAAAGAAAAAATAAAAACTTTTTTCTTCTTATCTCGTTGTCTCTGCTTTCTTCTTTCTTTTAACCTTTCGACCTTCTCGACCTTCTCGACCTTCTCGACCTCCTAGACCTTCTCGACCTTTTCTTCTACCACTTTCTGTCGATACCGTACAAGCCCCAGAAGCCCCGCAAGGGCAAAGATCACCGCCACGCCCAGAAGGATCCAGAACCGTCCGACATGCTCCGACAATTTCGCGCTGGCGAGCATGGTGACAAGGAACCCGGCATGGATCACGAATTCCATGCTGCTGAAGACCTTGCCCTGCATCTCCTGGCTGCAGGCCTTGTGCACAACGGTATTGGCGGCGATGACGATGGGTCCGACGAACGTGCCTAAAAGAAGCGCCAGGCCCCAGGTCACCCAGATATTCTTGAAACTCTGGACCGCGATCGTGAACACCCCCATCATCACGCCACCGGCGATAAGGCAGGAAAAGATCGTCTCGATATGCCGCTTTTTGTCCCCCCACTTCCCGTAAACCAGGCTCCCCAGAAACAGCCCCGCCCCCAGGGCCACGGCGAGAAATCCCAGGTGTTTCGTCACGCTCCCGAAGGATTCCTGGATAAAGACGATGATGACCACATAGATCGCGCCCGCGGCCATAAAAAGAAGCAGCATCAGCTGGATCATGTACCGGATGTCGCGCTGGGCGACCAGGTACCGGATCCCGTCCATGATCTCGTGAAATACGTTACGGTAGGTCGCGGCCATCTCGCGGCCTGTCGAGACCACCTCTTTCGGGTCGACCTTCACTCTCCGGCGGGCGATCGATGAGACCAGGATCGCGGACAAAAAGAACGTGACCGCATCCCAGATGAACCCGCCCCGGGCCCCGGAATTCTCGACGATGAGACCCCCCACGAGCGCCCCCAGGACAAAGGCGATCATGCCCGTGACGGTCGCGAGAGAGTTCGCGACATGCAGCTCTTCGGGGGGAACGATCTCGGGAAGGATGGACATCTTCGCCGGCACATAGAACCGGCTCAGACAGAAGACCACGAACACGATCCCGTAGACAGGCCACAGGGAATTCCAATGAATGAAGACAAAAGGAATGAGGAGGACCAAAAATCCGCGCAGGATGTCGCAGACAAAAAGGGTGACCTTGCGGTCCCAGCGGTCCACAAAGACCCCGGCGATCGGTCCCACCAGAAAGACGGGGATGATCGTGAAGGTCAGGATCTTCGCGATCTCGCTCGCCGATCCGAACTGCCGGCCCGCCACCAGGCCCACCAGGGCCATCTGGTTGATCCGGTCCCCGAACTGGGATATCAACTGGGCGAGCCAGAGCGCCAGG
>JAAYZZ010000105.1 GCA_012514595.1 Elusimicrobiota bacterium | reverse complement strand
GCATACTTATAATCGCGACATGCAGCTGGACAAGCCCGCGCTCTTTGCCTGTGTGGAGGCGGTAGAGGACATGCTCGACGAGCGTCCTATGACTGTAGATGTAGACGGGCGTTCCGACCCTCTTCGCGATCGCAGACACCTTCACGCCCTCACAGAAGAGCTCGCCGTTCTTGTACTGAAAATCGTGGATGGGGTGAGCTGCCTTCATTTCAATCTCTTCTTCCACTTCCCGATCTCGGCCTTGACCAGTGTCGGATTCGTCGACCCCAACGATCTCTTTCCTCTCACCGAGGCCTCGGCATTCAAAAGTTTCTTCACATCCTCGCCCAGGAGCGGCGAGAATTCCTTGAGCTCCTTCGCGCTCAGGCTCTTCAAGGAAACGCCCTTGTCCAGGCACTCCTTGACCATGACGCCGACCGCATCATGCGCCTCACGATAGGTCGCGCCCTTCTTCACCAGATAGTCGAGAACATCGACGCTGAAGAAATACTCGGCATTCACGCGCGCCTTGAGGAAATCCCGGTTGAGGGTGACCCCGCCAAAGACCTGGGCCATGATGGCGAGCATGTCCTCTACCGCCTCCACACAGGCAAAGAGCGCGGGCTTGTCCAGCTGCATGTCGCGATTATAAGTATGCGGGAGTCCCTTCATCAGCATCGACAACTGGACAAAGGCGGCCGGGAACTTGGCTGACGTGCCCCGCACAAGCTCCAGCACATCGGGGTTCTTCTTGTGCGGCATGATGGACGATCCCGTGCAGAAGGCATCATCGATCGAGACGAACGCGAACTCACTCGAACACCAGATAATGAGGTCCTCGGCGATACGGGAAAGATGCGTCCCCGCGATCGAGATCGCGGCCAGGATCTCGAGGATAAAATCCCGATCTGAAACCGCATCCATACTGTTCATGGCGGTCGCGGCCAAGCCCAATTCTTCTGTAACGGACGCGCGGTCCGTCGGAAGCGTAGTCCCCGAGAGCGCACAGGCGCCCAGGGTGTTCAGACTCGTGCGGCGGGCCGCGTCCTCGAACCGGCCCTTGTCCCTCTCCAGCATCTCGACATAAGACAACGCCTGATGCGCAAGAAGAACGACCTGCGCGGACTGAAGGTGCGTGTAGGCCGGGATGATCACATCCTGATTCTTGTCCGCGAACTTGACGAGCTCGATCTGGAGCCCATCAACGAGCGCCTGGATCGTGTTCAGATGATTGAGGCAATAAAGCCGCACATCGGTCACGACCTGGTCGTTGCGGGAACGCGCGGTATGCAGCCGGTCCGCAGGCTTTCCGATCATTTTCTTGAGCTTGTCCTGGATATCCGTGTGGATGTCCTCGGAAGAAGGATCGCAGGCATACTGCCCCTTCTCGATCCGGGCCATGATCTTCTCCAGACCCTTCACGATCGCGGCCGCATCTTTCCTGGGGATGATCCCTCTCTTCCCAAGCATCCTCGCATGCGCGATGGAACCGATACAGTCATAGAGCGCGAGCTTGGAATCGTAATGCGTGCTGTAGGTGAATTTCTTGGCGAGATCGCTCAATTCGCCGGTGAATCGGGAACCCCAGAGTTGGGCCATAACGGACTCCTCCTGGGACACCGGACACCCGAGCATCACGGGTGTCTTGTGTCATGTGTCTTGTGTCAGTTTACGAATGCTTCTCAAACGGCACAGTCCACAATTTGATGAACCCCTCGGCGAGCGATTGATCAAACTTGTCGCCCTTTCCGTAGGTCGCCATCTTCTCGCTGTAGCGCGAATAAGGGGACTTCCTCCCCACGACCGTCGCTGTGCCCTTGTACAGCTTGATCCGAACGGTTCCCGTCGTATGCTCGTGATATTTGTTGAAGAACGCGTCCATCTGGGCCTTCAACGGCGTCCACCAAAGACCATTGTAGGTGAGCTCGGCGTACTTCTGCGAAAGAAGTTCCTTGAATCGCAGGCTGTCGCGATCAAGGACCAGGCTCTCGATCTCGCGGATCGCCAGATGCAGGACCGTGCCGGCCGGATTCTCATAAAGCTCGCGCGACTTGATCCCCACCAGACGATTCTCGATCATGTCGACGCGCCCCACGCCGTTTTTCCCCGCGATCTCGTTCAATTTGAGGACCAAGGGAAGCGGCGCCATTTTCTTTCCGTTCACCGAAACCGGAACGCCCTTCTCAAAACCGACCTCGACGTAGGCAGGTTTATTAGGAGCCTTCCGGGGATCCACGGTCATGTAAAAGATGTCCTCGGGCGGCTCGACCATCGGATCCTCGAGGACCCCGCTCTCCATGGCGCGTCCGTAGACGTTCGTGTCGATCGAATAGGGTTTCTTCTTGGACGCATCGACGGGAACGCCCTTCTTTTTGGCGTAATCGATCTCCTCATCGCGCGACTTGAACTCCCAGACCCGCACGGGGGCCAGGACCTCCAGGCCCGGGGCCTTCAGGCGATAGGTCACCTCAAAGCGGACCTGGTCGTTCCCCTTGCCCGTGCATCCGTGGACAAGGCCATCGGCCTTTTCCTTTTTTGCGATCTGGACCTGATGGTCCGCGATCAGGGGACGCGAGAGCGCACAGGCAAGATTGTACTTGCCTTCGTAGAGTGCCCCGGCCTTGAGCGCGGGGATCGCGTAGTCCTCGATCAGCTCCTGCTGGAGGTTCAAACAGTAGACCTTGGAAGCGCCCGACTTGATCGCCTTGGCCTTTACTTTAGAAAAGTCATCGCCCTGCCCCACATCCCCGACGACCGCAATGATCTCATAGCCCCGGTCCTTGAGCCAGGGAATGATGCAGGATGTGTCGAGCCCGCCCGAATACGCCAGAACAACTTTTTTCATAAATGAGAACTCCTTTTAAGGTCACACGTCAGAAAGGAACTACTGGTGCTTAAACGTAAAGAGATGGACCATCACGGCCTTCTGCACATGGAGACGGTTCTCCGCCTCGTCAAAGACAACGGACCGCGGCCCGTCGATCACATCCGCCGAAACCTCCTGGCCCCGGTGCGCCGGGAGACAGTGCATGAAGATCGCGTCCTTCGCGGCCCGGGACATCAAGTCCCCGTCGACCTGATACCCCTGAAAGTCCTGGAGCCTCTCGGCAGACTCCTCTTCCTGTCCCATGCTCACCCAGGTATCGGTATAGACAACACGGGCCCCCTCGACCGCCTCTTTCGGGTCATGCGTGAGATGGATCTCGGCCCCGGTCCTCTCGGCGATGTCGCGCGCCGCGTGAAGCTGCGCAGGGTCCGGATCATACCCCTTGGGAGTGGCCACACTCATCGACATTCCCACCTTGGCACAGGCCATGAGAAGGGAATTGACCATATTGTTCCCATCCCCCACGTAGGCGAAACGGATGTTCCTAAACGTCAAGAACCGTTCCTGCACGGTCAAAAGATCTGCCAGGGCCTGACAGGGATGCAAAAGATCCGAAAGCGCATTGATCACCGGAACGGTCGAACTCTTGGAAAGACCGATGATGTCCTCATGTGAAAAGACCCTCGCCACGATCCCGTCAATGTAGCGGGAGAGCGTCTGGGCGATGTCCGATGTGGATTCGCGCTTCCCCAGATCCAGGTCCTGCGGCCCCAGATAGATCGCATTCCCGCCCAGGTCCGAGATCCCGGTCTCGAAAGAGACCCTGGTCCTGTTCGAGGGCTTCTGAAAGATGAGGGCGATCGATTTCCCCTTCAGAAGGTCCGACATCTGCCAGGGACTGAGCTTAAGCTGCTTGGCTAGGCTCAAAAGGTTGAGGATCTCCTGCGACGAATAATCCGAAAGGCTCAAAAAATCCCTTTTCATGACGCCTCCCCGGCGGCTTTCTGAAGAGCCTTGTCGAGCACAAAAAGTGCGCGATCGACCTGTTTCTTCGTCACATTCAGGGCCGGCATGATCCGAAGGACCTTGCCCTGCGTGCAGTTGATGACAACTCCGTTGGCCAGACAATCCTCGAAGATCCCCTTCCCTTCGATCGTCAGTTCTACGCCGATCATGAGGCCGATGCCCCTCACCTCCCGGATGATCGCATAGCGCTCCTTGAATCCGTTCAGCCTCTCGAGGAGATACGCGCCCATGCTCTTCGCATTCTTGAGCATCTTGTCGGCGGAGATCGCCTTGAACACGCCCAACGCCGCCTTGGTGATGAGCGGACTTCCTCCAAAAGTGGAGCCATGCATCCCGGGTCTGACCAGAGAGGCGACCCGGTCCTTCACAAGGACCGCGCCGATGGGCAGCCCCCCGCCGAGCGCCTTGGCCATCGTCATCATGTCGGGCTCGATCCCGTAATTCTGATAGGCGAACATGGTCCCCGTGCGACCCACGCCGGTCTGGACCTCGTCCGCAACGAGAAGAAGGTCCTTCTCGTCACAAAGCCTCCGGAGCCCCTTCACATACTCAGGGGTCGCGATATTGATCCCGCCCTCGCCCTGGACGAGTTCCAGAAAGACCGCAACGGTCCTGTCGGTCACTGCCGCCCTCACGGCCTCGAGATCATTGAAGGGCACGGTCACGAACCCCGGGACCAGAGGCGCGAACCCTTCCTGGATCCGGGCCTGACCCGTCGCAGAAACAGCGCCCATGGTTCGCCCATGGAAAGAGGTGCGGGTCGTGATGATCTCATATCTCTTCCCCTGGCCGTAGAGACGCGCGAACTTGATGATCGCCTCGGTCGCCTCGGCCCCGCTGTTGCAGAAAAAGACCTTCCCCGCGAACGCGTTCCGGACGATCTCGGCCGCAAGTTTCGCCTGGTTCGGATGGTAGAAATTGTTGGGGACATGGATGAGGGTCTTGACCTGGTCCCGGACCGCAGCCATGACCTTGGGATGACAGTGCCCGACGTTCGAGACCCCCCACCCGGGAAAGAAGTCCAGATACTTCTTCCCGTCGATATCGGTCAAGACAGAGCCCTTGCCCTTCACAAAGACCAGGGGTTGTTTGCCGTAGGTCGTAAGAACCGCCTCCTGATAGAGGCCGTAGACATCTTTTTTTGTCATGAGACCGCCTTCAGTTATTACTGAACGAACTGGGTCCCGATCCCCGTATCGGTAAAGATCTCCAAAAGCAAGGCGTGATCCTGCCGGGCATCGATGATATGCGACTTGGGGACGCCCCCGCGCAGCGCATCCATACAGGAGTCGACCTTGGGGATCATGCCGCCCGTCACGACCTTGTTCTTTTTGAGTTGCTCGACATCTGCCGTCGTCAAGGTCGAGTAGAGGGTCGCCGGATCCTTCGGGTCCCTCAGGACTCCGGGGACATCTGTCAAGAGAACGAATTTCTCGGCCCGCATCGAAGACGCAATCGCGCTCGCCACCTCATCCGCGTTCACATTGTGAGGCTGCTGCTCGACGCTTTCACCGAGAGGCGCCACGACGGTGATCCGCCCCATCCGCACCCGACGGGCCAGACGCTTGAACTCGATGTTGGTGATGGTCCCCACAAAACCCAGATCGCGATCGGATTTCTTCTTCTCGACACGGATGATGTGCTCATCTCCGTCAAGCCCTGTGACATCGCCCCCCAGGGTCCTCAGCTCCTTGACGATCTGGTCGTTGATCTCATCCAGTTCCTTGATCACGACCTGGAGGGTCTTCTCGTCCGTGACGCGGATCCCGTTATGGAACTGGGGCTCGATCCCCATTTCTCGCAGACGGCCCGAAATATTGGGCCCCCCGCCGTGGACCAGGATGATCCGGATTCCGACGAAGCTCAAAAAAACGATATCCTCCAGGACCCCCCGGCGGATCGCGTCATCATGCAGAATGCTCCCGCCGTACTTGATGACAAAGATCTTGCGGCGGAACTTGTCGATGTAGGGAATGGCCTCGACGAGAATGTCGGCTTTTTTAATTATATCTTCCATTGATGTCAATATACGCGTGGGTGAGATCGCATGTATAGACCGTGGCCACCGCCTTGCCGAGCCCCAGGTCCGCCTTGATCAGGACCTTACGGCCCTGGACAGAAAATTGGATCTTGAGATTCTCCTCCTTGACCGGGATCCCTGTCGCGCCGATCGCGGCCGCGACCCGCCCCCAGTTGGGATTGTCCGTATAGTCCGCCGTCTTGACGAGATTGGAGTTGGCCACCTGCTTGGCGACGCGTCGCGCCTCGGGCACGCTCCGGGCCCCTGAGATCAGGATCTCGAAGAACCTTTCGGCCCCCTCTCCATCGAGGACAATATCCTTGGCCAGCTTGAGGCACACGGCCTTGACCCCCTCGAGAAAGAGGTCATATTCCCCATCCTTTCGGGAGAGGGGACGATTCCCGGCCTCGCCGTTGGCCAGGAGACAGACCATATCATTGGTACTCATGCACCCGTCGACAGTGATCGAATTGAAGGACTCCTCCACCGCCTCTTTGAGCGCCTCCTTGAGGAGTTTGGGGCTCACGGCTGCGTCCGTCGTGATGCACGAGAGCATCGTCGCCATGTTCGGCTCGATCATGCCCGACCCCTTGGCGCATCCGCCGATCGTCACGGTCTTTCCTCCCAGCGTGAGGCGGACCGCGGCCTGCTTCATCTTCAGGTCCGTGGTCATGATGGCCTTGGCAAAGTGCCCCCCCTTGGCAGGGCTCAATCCCTTCACAAGCCCCGGGAGCGCCTCGCGGATCTTTTCGTACGGAAAGGGGCGTCCAATAATCCCCGTCGACATCACAAGGACCTCTCGGGGATCCACCCCCAGAGCCTCGCCCGTGATCTCCGTCATCTTGCGCGCG
>JAAYZZ010000104.1 GCA_012514595.1 Elusimicrobiota bacterium | reverse complement strand
GAGTTCGTCCGGGCACGGGAATATTTTCTGGGACAGTTCCTTCTGGCCTTGGAAGACACGATGGAGCATATGATGTGGGTCGGGGAGTCCCTGATCGAGCGCGACCGCATCCGGACCCTGGGGGAGGTCGTGTATCGCGTCAACAGCCTGACACCCGAAGATATCCGTCGGGTGGCGGGGGACATCTTCAAGGAAAAACGGCTCAATCTGGCGCTGGTGGGGGACCTGACCGATGACCAGACCGGGCGTCTGGAGGGGATGGTGCGCGGCGGAAAAGAGGAGCCGGCCAAGGTCGAGGCGGTTCTTCAAAAATCCGAGACTTGAGGCGGCAGAATGTTTTTTCTCCCATTGACAGGAATATTCTTCTTTATTACACTCAAAACTGTTCTTCGCAATATTTCAAGGAGGTTCGCATGGAAAAGCTGTCATTCTACGATGTGAAGACCAAGAACAAGTTCGACTCCGAAGAGTATAAGGTCCAGGAGAAGGGCGGCCGTTTCTTCGCGGTCGTCAAATCCCCCCACGGAACCCACGAGTGCTGGAGGGTCCTCAGCAAGGATCAGGCCCAGAAACTGAAGAAATAATTCTCAGAAAGGGTACTGCCATCGGCGTTCCGTCGACATCATTAGCGCTGGCCAAGAAGATCGCCACCCTGGCCTCCGACAAAAAAGCGGAAGAGATCGTCATTCTCGACATGACGGGGGTCGTTAATTTCTGCGACTGTTTCGTCATTTGTACGGGGACTGGTTCCCGTCATGTGAAGGCCATTGCCGACGGGATCGACGAGGGGCTTGAGGCGATCGGGCAGCCGATCAAGTTCAAGCAGGGAATGGAAAGGTCCCAGAAGGGCCGATTCTTTTCTTTCAGCAGCGGGTCTCCCGCGTCTTCCCCTGAAAGTTCGGGCGGACGCTGGATCCTTCTGGATACTGGACATGTCGTGGTGCACATCTTTGAGGGGAACTCGCGAGAGTTTTACGCCTTGGACCATCTCTGGCAGGAGGCTCCGAGGATCAAGTGGCCGTAACCTTTCCTGTCTGACCTCCGAATTTTTATGTTGTCCATCATCCGTTCCCAGATCATTTCTCTGATCGAGGCTTCTCTGAAGGGGCTGGGGCCCTTAATGGAGAAGCCTTCGGTCATTGTGGAGCCTCCGTCCCTCAAAGAGCACGGGGATCTGGCCTGCAGTCTGTGTCTGCAGTTGGCAAAACCCCTGCGCAAGAATCCTTTCGATATCGCGATACTCCTGAAAGAGGAAGTGCTGAAGAGGATCCCGGATTCTCCTTTGAAGGGGAAGATCCGCGAGGTCGAAGCAGTACGCCCGGGGTTCCTGAATTTCCATTTGGAGCCTGCGGCCTACTGGCCGCTCATCTCTGAGATCCTCACGAAGGGAAAGGATTATGGCCGCACTGCGGCGGGAAAAGGACGCAGGGTCCTTGTCGAATTCGTGTCGGCCAACCCGACAGGGCCTTTGACCGTTGCCCATGCCCGTCAGGCCGCGGTCGGAGATGTCCTGGTGAATATCTTGAATTTCACGGGGCATCATGCCGAACGGGAGTTCTATGTCAATGATGGGGGGAATCAGATCCGGACCCTTGGTCTTTCGGTGCAGCTTCGGACCAGGGAGCATTTCGGGGTGAGCGTGGAGTACCCCGAGGACTGTTATCAGGGGGAGTACATCCGGGACATTGCCAGGCTTTTTGCAGAGAAGAAGGGGATGGGGGGTCTTGCGGATGTTGAGGCCGTTCCTTTTGAGGAGTACTGTTCCTTTGCAAAGAATTATCTGATGGATGTGATCCGGGAGGACCTCCGGATCTTCCGTGTCCATTTTGACAACTGGTCGCTTGAGTCTCAGGTCGCCTCTACGGATAAGATCGTAAAGACTTTGGAGGATCTGAAGGCGACGGGATTTCTGTATGAAAAAGAAGGGGCCCTGTGGTTCTCCTCGACCCGCTTCGGGGATGACAAGGACCGCGTGGTCCGCAAGAGCGACGGGCTTTTCACCTATCTGGCCCCGGACATCGTTTATCACAAACATAAATATGAACGGGGGTTCGATCTTCTCGTCGATATCCTCGGTCCTGACCATCACGGGTACATCCCCCGGATCAAGGCCGCAGCCCAGGCGCTCGGAAAGGACGCCGGCGCGCTCGAGGTTTTGATCATTCAGCTTGCGACGATCTTTCGGGACGGCAAGCAGCTGCGGATGTCGACGCGAGCCGGCGAATTCATCACGCTGAGGGAAGTGGCCCGTGAGGTAGGGACGGATGCGGGGCGGTTCTTCATGCTCATGCGCCAGGTCAGTCAGCAGATGGAGTTCGATATTGATCTTGCGAAAAAGCAGGCGCCGGAGAATCCCGTCTATTATGTGCAGTACGCCCATGCGCGTATCCATAGCATCATCCGAAAGGCAAAGGATGAGGGTTTTGTTCCCGCGGATACGATCGCGCATCTTTCAGAAGAGAGCGAGATCGACCTTCTGAAGAAACTGGGAGAGTTTTCGGATGTGCTGGAGTTGTGCGCTCGCCAGCTGGATCCCGCGACGCTGCCTCGCTACATGCAGGACCTGGCCGCCCTGTTCCACAAGTTCTATGACCGTTGCCGCGTTATTGATGCGGACAAGATCCTGGCCTCTGAACGCCTGGCCCTGATCGATGCGGTGCGTGTCGTTCTGGCCAACGGGCTCGGGATCCTGGGGATCTCGGCGCCTGAAAAGATGTGACCTCGCTGATCCATCGGGTCGTTCCTTCCTCCATAAGCAAGAAAGAGCGTGATGTCTAAGATCTGGCGTCTTCGAAAATCTCCGGCCCTTCCGGATCCTGATTTCCTCCAGACGCTGGGGGTGCATCCGGTCCTGGCTCAGGTGCTCTGGACGCGGGGCATTGCGGATCCTGGCGAGGCGGATCGCTTCCTCACACCCCGCCTGTCTGATCTTCACGACCCTTTTCTTTTTAAAGACATGGTCCCCGCGATCGAGCGTGTCCGTCGGGCGATCGACCGCAAGGAAAAGGTCATGATCTATGGGGATTATGATGTGGACGGGGTGACCTCTTCCGCGGTCCTTTGTCGAGCCTTGCGCCGCCAGGGGGCGGATGTGATGACCTACATCCCGCACCGGATGGAGGAGGGGTACGGGCTCAACCTTGAGATCATTCCGACGGTGAAAGACGCGGGAGTCACGCTCATCATCACGGTGGATTGCGGGATCACCTCTTTTGAGGAGATCGAGGCGCTCTCCGGTGAAGGCGTGGATGCCGTTGTCCTGGACCATCACGAGGCGGAAGGAGGGCGTGTGCCTTCGGCAAGGGCGGTGATCGATCCCAAACAGCCGGGGTGTTCGTATCCGTTCCGGGACCTTGCCGCCGTCGGGATCGTGGCCAAGTTCATCCAGGCCTTGACCGGGTCGTTCCCGGAGGAGGATCTGGACCTCATCGCCATGGGGACGGTCGCCGATGTGGCGCCGTTACGGGATGAGAACAGGGTCTTTGTCCGGCTGGGGCTTCCTCAGATCACAAAGAGTCAAAAGCCCGGGGTGCGGGCCCTGATCCGTTCCGCGCGGGTCGAGGGAAAGACGGCCAGTTCGCACACGATCGGGTTTGTGCTGGGGCCTCGCCTCAATGCGGCCGGCCGGATGGGCACGGCCAACACATCGCTCGACCTTTTGCTGTCCCAGGATGAGGGGACGTCGTTGTCGCTGGCGATGATGCTGGAGGCGCACAACAGGGAGCGCCAGAAACTTCAGGGGTCGGTCTTCGATGAAGCGATCGCCTTCATCGAGGCGGATACGGGGATCCTCAACGACAAGGTCCTGGTGGTCCCTGGAGAGAAATGGCACAAGGGGGTCTTGGGGATCGCCGCGACCAAGATCGCGGAGAAGTACGGCCGTCCGGCCCTGGTCATTTCTTTTGACAACGGGCTGGGGGTGGGGTCGGCACGATCCGTGGAGGGTTTTCATTTGAACGAGGCGCTCGCGCACTGTGCGGATGTCCTCGAGGAATTCGGAGGGCACAAAAGGGCGGCGGGTCTCAGGGTCCGTCAGGAGATGGTGCAGGAGCTGCGCTCTAGGATCAATGCCTTTGCCAATGATATTTCTGTCGAGGATATGGCCCCGGTCCTCGATATCGATATGGAACTTTCTTTGGGGAAGATCTGCATGGAGTTGATCGGCGGGTTGTCGCGATTGGAGCCTTACGGCGAGGCGAACCCTCCGCCGGTGTTCGTGACCCGCCGTGTTCTTGTCAAGAGCCGTCCCAAGGTGATGGGGAGGGATACGGTCAAGTTCTGGGTGTCGGATGGCCGCGTGACCCATCAGGCGCTGGGGTTTGGAATGGCTCCGTTGTGTGCGGGGCTCCGGATGGGGCAGGCGGTGGATATCGCCTACAGTCTCTCGATCGATGACTGGAACAAGGCCCCGCAGCCGCAGATCACGCTTAAGGATATCAAGGTTCTCACGAAGTAGCCGGAAGAGCCCAATAAAAAAGCCCTGAGATATCTCAGGGCTTTTTTTGTTTCTCTTCGGCAGAGGCGAGTTACTTTTGAGCCGCTGCGGCGCGCTTGACCGAGGCCTTTCCCGCCTTGGTGATCTTGCCCGCCTTGATCATCCTAGCCGAGACCCAGACACGACGGACCGTGCCGTTCTCATCAACGATCTTGATGCGCTGCAGGTTGGGGCGGATGACCCGGAGGGTCTTTCCGACGATCTTGGACCCCGCGCCGCCCTTGCGACGCACCATCCCGCGTCTTTTATATTTGCGTCCCGATGTCGGGCCCGCGCCGGAAACTGTGCAACGTCTTGCCATAAAAACCTCGCTCTTTCTTTCGTGACATTGGTTTTGAGAAGTCAATTTTAATGGATGAGCCCTTGTTGTCAAGCTCATTTTGGGGGTTGTGTGCGGCGAATATGTGATTGATTCCTCTCGGAGGTGTGACATAATAGCCCGGATTTTTATTCAGAAACAGGGAGGAAGAGATGACGGATGAGCGTTTTCTTAAATTGAAGCCCCTGGTTGCCCGGAACTGGCTCCCGGCTGAAGCGGTGCTGTCCGATCCGGAGACCCTGCGGTCTCTTTATGATGATCTTGATGCGCGGGCTATCGCTTCTGTCTCCGACTTCGAGACCTGGGTTCTTGACAGGTCTGAGTTGGCCGCCGGGATCGGTCAGGCCGGAAGCATTCTTTATATCGAAATGACCTGTGACACGGCGGATGCGGTACGGGCCAAGGCGTATCAGGATTTTGTAGAGACGATCGAGCCTTTGGCCAAGGAGAGGGAGCACCGGCTGGATGAGAAGTTCTTCGCCCTGAGCGAGCGATTTCAGCTGGATCCGTTGCGCTACGGTGTCTATGTGCGGGAGGCCGAGGCGGATGTGAAGATCTTTAGGGCCGAGAATATCCCCGTGCAGACAAAGATCTCTCTTCTCTCTCAGGAGTACCAGGCCGTGACGGGCGCGATGACCGTTCATTTTGACGGGAAGGAACGAACCCTGCCGGAGATGTCGCGATTTCTCCTTGAGACCGACCGGCCTCTTCGGGAGAGGGCCTGGCGCGCGGTCGCCGAGAGGCGTCGCAGGGACGAGAACAGGATCGAGCGGATCTTTGACGACATGAGGGGTCTTCGGGAACAGGTCGCCCGCAACGCCGGCTTTAAGAATTTCCGCGATTATCAGTTCGCGGCCTATCACCGTTTCGACTATACGCCCGATGACTGCAAGACCTATCATCGCTCTGTCCGCGATATTATCGTCCCGATCCGTCATGAGATCGACAGGCGTCGCAGGCAGTGCCTTGGCGTGGAAAGCCTTCGTCCGTGGGACACGGCCGTGGATGTCCTTTCTCGCCCTGCGCTCAGGCCTTTCTCGGAGGTGTCCCGCCTTGAAGAAGGCGTGGGGCGGATTGTCCGGGGGATCGATCAGGACCTCGCGGAGCTGTATGAGGACATGCGCTCGCACGGGCTCTTGGACCTTGCCAGCCGAAAAGGCAAGGCCCCTGGCGGGTACCAGAACACGCTCGATGAGGTGCGCAAGCCCTTTATCTTCATGAATGCGGTGGG
>JAAYZZ010000103.1 GCA_012514595.1 Elusimicrobiota bacterium | reverse complement strand
TTCATGAGGCCTTGCCCGTTGATTTGCCCTTGACCAATTTCGCCTGCAGGGTCATCTTGACCGGAAGTTTCGCCAGCCCCAGGCTCATCTGATAGAGCGTCTCGATCCCCAGACGGGCCATGTCGAGGATCGGCTGCTCAAAGGTCGTGAGCCTGACCCCGTCCTCCCCGGCCTCCAGGTTCTTGTCGAATCCCACGACGGAAAGATCTCCCGGCACCGCAATCCTCAGGGCCTTGGCCACATCGATCGCCTCGTAGGCCATGACATCGCTCGCTGCGAAGATCGCGGTGGGCCGTTTGGCAGCCTTGAGGGACAAGAGGGCCCCGGCCGCACTGCGCGCCGGCGTCCTCAAGAATCCACCTTTCTTGACCAGAGTCTTGTCCTTGGGAAGCCCTGCGCGCTCAAGGCCCTCGTAATATCCGGCGAGACGGTCCTGCCCCGCCTGGGTATTGAGGTCCCCCGCGATCGTCCCGATCCTCTTGTGCCCCAATCCCGCCAGATAGGTGACGGCCTGGATCGCGGCGCTTTTGTTGTCGATCGAGATCGTCGAGAAAGGATCATCGGACGTGTTATTGAGGACCAGGGCGGGAACGCCGCCGCGGATGGCCTTGCCGACCACATCCCAGTCGCGGTCGATATCCGCAAAAAGGATCCCGCTGATGAGAAAGGGGTCCACGATCCCTTCGAGCCAATGCGAATGGTCCTTGCGGTCGACCATGTGAATGAGAAGGTCCACATCAAGCCGGCTCGCCGCGAAGTTGGCCCCGCGCATCACCTCGCCGGAATAAAAGGAATTGGCCACATCCTCAAAGCGCGGGATGAGCACAACAAAGATCGGCTTTCTATTCTGCCTCGTCGCTGTCTTCTTCATTCTTGTCGTCCTTCCTGACACCGCTCTCCTGGGCCTTGATGACCTGCCGCAATTTCTTGAGGATCGTCGTCTCAAGCTGCCTCACCCGTTCGCGGGAGATGCCCATGATGTCCGCGATCTCGGCCAGCGTCTTGGGGTCCTCATCGGTCAGACCAAAACGCAGTTCAATGATCTGCCGTTCGCGATCGTTCAAAGCCTCGAGGATATTGCGGGCCCGCTCCTTGTTGAGGAAGGACTCGACATGCTGATCGGGCGCGGCCAGGTTCTCATCCTCGACGATGTCGTGGACCTGGCCGTCCCCCTCTTCACCGATCGGGGCGTCCAGGCTCGACATCTTCATAATGGCCTGATCAAGTTCGCGGACCCTCTCAACGGAAAGCTGCATCTTTTTGGCGACCTCGCCGTACTGGGGCTTGCGCCCGAGCTTGTGGGTCAAGGCCTCGATCGCCTTTTTGTATTTCCCGATCTCCTCGTTCATGTAAACGGGAACGCGGATCATCTTGCCCTGGTCGATGATGGCGCGCGAGATCGACTGCTTGATCCACCACGCCGAATAGGTCGAGAAACGGTATCCCTTCTCGGGATCGAACTTCTCGACGGAGCGCATGAGACCGATATTGCCTTCTTCGATGAGATCGCTCAAGGGAATGCCGAGGTTGGTGTAGCGTTTGGCGATGGAGATCACGAGCCTGAGGTTGGCCCGGATCATGGTGTCCCGCGCCTCCGGATCGCCCTTCTGGACCTTGCGGGCGAGAGAGACCTCCTCCTCTGGTTTCAGAAGGGGGATCGGGCGGACATCTTTCAGATAGGCTCGGATCGAATCCATAAAGAGTGATAAGTGGTAAGAGATAAGGGGCAAGCGGGAATGTCCCGGGAAAAAGGGATCCCTCCCCCTCTCCCTAAACTCTCACCACTTACCTCTTACCACTTTTTTTATTCTACCTGCCTTCGTTACTTCTTGGCCTTCTTTTTTGCCCCTTTTTTGGCCGAGCTCTTGGCCGCTTTGGGCGCCTGAAGGGCGGCCTGCGCTGCCGCGAGGCGCGCGATCGGCACGCGGTACGGCGAGCAGGACACGTAATTCATGCCGGCCCTGACGCAGAACTTGACAGACTCCGCCTCACCGCCATGCTCCCCGCAGATCCCCACCTTGAGGTCCTTACGGGTGGAACGGCCCTTCTCGATCCCCATCTTCACCAGCATCCCCACCCCGCTCTGGTCGAGCGACTGGAAGGGATCGGCCTTGAAGATGCCCTTGCCGCCGTCCTTTTCGTTGGCGACATAGATGGGCAGGAACCGACCCGCGTCATCGCGCGAAAGACCCAGCGTCATCTGGGTGAGGTCATTGGTCCCGAAGCTGAAGAACTCGGCGACCTCTGCGATCTCATCCGCGAGGAGCGCGGCGCGCGGGATCTCGATCATGGTCCCGAGCATGTAGCTCACCTTGGCCTTGGCCTGCTTGATCAGACCGTCGGCGAGGACGCGGGCCTGGTCGACGAGGAGCTTGAGCTCTTTTTTGTCGATCGTCAGCGGGATCATAATTTCGGGCAGCACCTTGATCCCCTCCTTCGACGCCTTGATCGCGGCCTCGATGATGGCCGTCACCTGCATGTCGAGGATCTCGGGGTACGTGATGCACAGACGGCATCCGCGATGCCCCAGCATCGGGTTGAACTCATGGAGCTGCTCGCTGCGGTTCTTGATTTGTTCAGGGCTGATGCCCGTCACCGCAGAGAGCTTGTTGACACCCGCCTCATCCTTGGGCGTGAACTCGTGGAGCGGCGGATCGATCAGACGGATCGTCACAGGCTTGCCGTTCATGGCCTTGAAGATGCCGTAGAAGTCGTCGCGCTGGAACGGCAGGAGCCTGGTCAGCGCCTTCTTGCGCGTCTCAACATCCTCGGCCACGATCATCTCCTGGATGGCCAGCCGCCTCTCCTCGGTGTCGAAGAACATGTGCTCGGTGCGGCAGAGCCCGATCCCCTCGGCGCCCATCTCGACGGCCTTCTTGGCGTCATAGGGCGTGTCGGCGTTCGTGCGCACCTTGATCGTACGGATCTGGTCCGCCCATCCGAGGAGCGTGAGATACTCCTGGGGCAGGGTCGGGTCCTTAAGCGGCAGGTCGCCGATATAGACGTCCCCGGCCGATCCGTCGAGCGTGACAAAATCGCCCTGCTTGACGACCCGTCCGCCGGCAGTCATCTCTTTGGCCTCACAATTAATGTTCAGCGTCTCGCAGCCGACCACGCAGCACTTGCCCCAGCCGCGCGCCACGACCGCCGCGTGAGAGGTCTTTCCGCCGGTGGCGGTCAGGATCCCCTTGGCCGCGTGCATACCGCCCACATCCTCAGGGGATGTCTCCTTGCGGACCAGGATCACGCGCTCGCCCTTGGCCGCCATGGCCTCGGCCTCGGCGGCTGTAAAGACGACCTTACCGGCCGCCGCGCCCGGGACCGCGTTGATCCCGACCGTGATCTTGGCCTCCTGGAGCTGGGTCTTGTTGACCTTGCTTCCGTCGATGACAGGATAGAACAGGCGCTCGATATCATCGGATGTGAGACGCGCGACCGCTTTTTCCCTGCTGATGACGGGCTTCACCGCCATATCCGCGAACTTCTTGGGAAGGTATCCCATCTTCGAAAGACGGGCCGCCTCGGCCTTGGTCAGCAGAGGCTTTGTGGCCTGGTCGACCGCGATCTTGAAGGCCGCCGCCGGCGAACGTTTCCCGGTCCGGCACTGGAGCATATAAAGCTTCTGGTCTTCGATCGTGAACTCCAGGTCCTGCATCTCCCCGTAGTAACTCTCGAGGATCGCACGGACCGCGCAGAGCTGGTCATACGCCTTGGGCATCTGGTCATGGAGCGTGGCGAGCTTGAGCGGCGTCCGGATCCCGGCCACCACGTCCTCGCCCTGGGCGTTGATCAGATAATCGCCGTAGAATTCATTGGCCCCGGTGTTCGGGTCGCGCGTGAAGCACACCCCTGTTCCGGAATTATCACCCTTGTTCCCGAAGACCATCTGCACGACGTTGACCGCGGTCCCCTTGAGGTCCGTGATCTTCTCGACCCGACGGTACGTCACGGCCTTCTCGGCCTCCCAGCTGTTGAAGACCGCCATGATGGCGCCCCACAACTGCTCCTTGGGATCCTGGGGGAAATCCTCGCCCTTGTTCTTCTTGTAGAAGGCCTTGAACTGCTCGCAAAGCTCCTTGAGCTTTTCGGCAGGGATGTCGGTGTCGCTCTTGACGCCGAGATCGTGCTTCATCTTGTGGAGCATCTCCTCCATGAGCTCTTTGGAAAGCCCCATGGCGGTAGAGGAGAACATCTGGATGAACCGGCGGTAAGAGTCGTAGGCGAAGCGGGCATTCCCCGTCTTCTTCGCGACACCCTCGACGGCAATATCATTGAGACCCAGGTTCAGGATGGTCTCCAGCATCCCGGGCATGGAACGCGCCGCGCCCGAGCGGACCGAGACCAGAAGGGGATCGTTCGGGTCCCCGAACTTTTTGCCCGTGTTCTTCTCAAGTTTCTTGATCGCCTCCAGCACCTCTTTCGCGAGCGTCTTGGGGAGTTTCCGCCCGAGATTGTAATACTCTTCGCAGGTCTGGATCGTGATCGTGAATCCCGCCGGGACCGGGATCCCGATCGAGGTCATTTCCATCAGCCCCACGCCCTTGCCGCCCAGGACCTCCTTGCACAGAAGCGCCCCTTTGGCCTCGGCCTTTCCGGCCCCGTAAGAATAAACATGTTGCATCGCCATTTCCCAGCTCCTTCTCTTGTTGTTCCGGGGATCTTCCCCTTATATCGTACCGCTCCACGATGGAGCGGATTGGATCCGGAGTCATGACACCGGGCACATGACACATGGCACCCGAGCGCTCGTGTGTCGTGTGTCTGGTGTCTTGCGTCTCAACTCAATTTCTCTTTCAAATAACTCTTCAGCCCCTCCACCGGGACCCGCGTCTGCTGCATGGTATCCCGGTCGCGCACGGTCACCTGTTTGTCGTCGAGGGACTGGACATCCACGGTGACACAGAACGGGGTCCCGACCTCGTCCTGCCGGCGATAAAGCTTCCCGATCGCACCTGTGTCATCGTAGGTGCAGTTCCATTCCTTCTGAAGGTCCTGCTTGAGGGCCCTGGCCAGCGTCACACACCCCTCGTTCTTTTTGAGGAGCGGGAATACAGCGACCTTCACGGGTGCCAGCTTCGGATGGAACTTCATCACGACCCGCGTCTCGCCCTTGACCTCTTCCTCATGATAGGCATCGACCAGGAACGCGAGCGTCCCCCTGTCGCATCCGCCGGACGGTTCGATGACATAGGGATAAAATTTCTCGTTGGTGACAGGGTCCCGGTACATCAGGTCCTTGCCCGAGAACTGCGCGTGCTGCTTGAGATCATAATCCGTACGGTTGGCGATGCCCTCGAGCTCCGACCAGCCGAAGGGAAAGAGATACTCGATGTCCGTACACCCGGCCGCATAGTGGGCGAGCTCGTCCTTGCCGTGCTCGCGCAGCTTCAGCTTGTCCCTGGAAAGCCCCAGGTCCAGGTACCAGTTGAGACGCGTGTCGATCCAGTGACGGTAGCGCTCCTCGGCCTGTTCGGGACGGCAGAAATACTCGATCTCCATCTGCTCGAACTCGCGGGTGCGGAAGGTGAAATTGCCGGGCGTGATCTCGTTGCGGAAGGACTTGCCGATCTGGCCGATGCCGAACGGGAGCTTTTTGTGCATGGCATCGTCGACGTTCGGGAAATTGACGAAGATGCCCTGCGCGGTCTCGGGTCGCATGTAGACGACAGAGCTCGAATCCTCCATCGCGCCCAGCATGGTCTTGAGCATCAGATTGAACGCGCGCGGCTCCGTAAAATCCTTGCCGCCGCAGGAAGGGCATTTGCCGTTGTCAAGATGATCGGCCCGCGGACGCGCCTTGCACTTTGGGTTCTTGCAGTCGACCATCATGTCGACGAAATTGGCCGTGTGCCCCGAGGCCTCCCATGTCCTGGGGTGCATCAGGATCGCGGCATCCAGGCCCACCATATCGTCCCGGTCCTGGACCATGGCCTTCCACCAGGCCTGCTTGAGGTTGCGCTTGAGCTCCGCGCCGTAGGGACCGTAGTCCCAGGCACCGTTCAGACCGCCGTAGATCTCCGAGGAAGGAAAGACAAAACCCCGCCGTTTGGCGAGGGCCACCACCTTGTCCATGAGTTCGGGGGATTTCATAATTCCGTGTATTGTAACAAAGAGATTTCAAAAAGCAAGGACGAGAAAAAGATCCTT
>JAAYZZ010000011.1 GCA_012514595.1 Elusimicrobiota bacterium | reverse complement strand
TGACCTCCGCCAGCGGAAATGTCCGGCGGGAATAGGCACACTCCTTGCTCTTCACCCATACATTGATCTTCTGCATGTCAAAACGCACGAGTTTGCCGAACTTCAGAAATGGGATCTGCCCCCGCAGTACCCATTTGCGCACAGCCCATTCCGTGGTCCCCAGATAATTGGCGATCTCCTTTGCACTGAAAAAACGTCGTTCCATACTCTCCTCCCTTCGCTAACCACTCCTGTTTTCCTTTTCCTCTTCCCGGCCGCACAGGGCCTCCATATCCGCGAACTGGAACACCCCTTTCGTTGCGGCCATCCGGGCGCTGATCCTCTCCAGCTCCCGGCGCACCCTCGGATCCTGACACACATAAATGACACTGCGCTCTGTCACATCAGTCCTGGCCAGATACGAAGAAAAAATATGCCGGTATCGTCCCGGGGCCTTGAGAGAGCGCTCATATTCGATATAAAATGTCTTTTGCGTGCCGTCCGAACGAAGCCCTACGAACATGGCATCAGGAAGCAAGCTCCAGGACAGCCCGAACCGAAGGGGCGGCGGTAGGGCTCTGATATGGTGTTCTGAATACCATTGCAGCACTTTCACGCCCGGCTGTCGGCAGACAGCCGCCCGGACCCTGTTCATGCCCAGGGCGTGTTCCACTTCATACAAACGGACGGGAGAAACCCTGTAAAGAGGCTCCTCTGGGAAATAAGTGAAAAGTTCATCAAGGATGGACTGGGAGCAGATATGCCAGACGCCGTGTCTGATGCCGGGAAAAGAAAAACGGCTCAAGCCGAACTGGTAGAGCGAGACCCGAAACGCCTCGCTGCTAGCCTGACTGCCTGAACCGTTCTGAATGTCCTGCAGAGTGCCGTATTTCTGCTCCGCAAGATACTTATAGACCCTGATCCTCTGGGAGATCATACGCAACGCTTCCCTTCCTTCGCCATGCCATGCTCAAACGCCAACGCAACATCTGCCCAAAGCATACATGACGAATAGTCAAATGTCAAGGATTTACTATCAAATAGCCGAAAAAGCTCCCCCGCACCCCACCCGAAACACTTCCCCTCAACATCCCGATCAGCCGTTCTTCAGCCACGCGGCAGTTCCAGACCCCTACCTCTCCAGTGCCAACATGGATGAGAGGGAGGGGTCTGGAACTTTCTGACGCGAAGCGGAAGAAA
Source organism: Elusimicrobiota bacterium (assembly GCA_012514595.1). Classification (GTDB taxonomy): domain Bacteria; phylum Omnitrophota; class Gorgyraeia; order Zapsychrales; family Fredricksoniimonadaceae; genus JAAYZZ01. The sequence goes on along the minus strand of JAAYZZ010000011.1, from coordinate 7,578 downwards.
CGCGTGGCTGAAAAATAACAGGTTATGAAAACCATCTCCTACCACTCCTCCCACATCGTGTATCACCCCATGTAGGTCATTTTGAAAAGACTGCGCTCGAACCGCGGTCCTGAAGAATGATCACCCTGATCGATCAACAAAACAAAGACCGAAAAAAGTTTTACACCCTTCTTACAAGCGATCGTCCTTGTTTGTTCTGGTGTCCAAAAAGTTTCTTCGAAGCGGTGATTCCCGCTGTCCATCGTCCTGTCAGTACAAAATAAAAAAACGCAACGGCTCGTCGAGTAATTCGAAAATCACTCCAAACGAACACGTTGCGTTCTATGCTTTGACGGCTTTACGAAAGCGCTGCTCTACCAACTGAGCTACGTCGGCAAAAATAATGCCCTGCCCGGCCGGTAACCGGACAGGGCAAACAAATGGTGCCGAGACCCAGAATTGAACTGGGGACGCAAGGATTTTCAGTCCTTCGCTCTACCAACTGAGCTATCTCGGCGAAACTGCCTGACAAGAACGGCTTCGCCTCCCTCTTGGCGAAGCGCCCGGAGAAAGTCTTGACGCGTAGCCGGATCGGCGAACATCATCCGAAAGAGAGCGCTATTTTATAAAAAGACGGGCAAAAGTCAAATCAAAACTTCCCTCGTCGAGGAATGCCCCCTAATCCTGTATGTCTGAAAAGATTCCCTTGAGTACCCCGTTCAGGTCCATGATGTTCGTCGAGTTCTCGCCGACCGGGACCGCAAAGACGCGGAACTTGTCCGGAATGCTCTCCGCGAACTTGAGGGCCACGACATTCTGTCCCCCGCCGAGCGCCTCGGCCTGGAGCTTCTTCCCTTCGGCATCGGCCTTGTAATTGGCCAGCTTCCCGGCGGCCTGCTGCTCAAGTTTATACCGTTCGGCATCCGCCTCGATCTTGACCGCCTGGGCCCGTCCCTCGGCCTCCTGGATCGCGCGCAGTTTCGCGCCCCGGGCCTCGGCCTCCTGACGCTTGGATTCCTCCTCCTGGGCAAGGGCCATGTTCCTGTTGATCTCGACCTGCTGGGCCGCGAGTTTCTTCTGCTCAATGGCACGTTCGAACTCCCGGCTAAAGGCAAAATTGCGGATCAGGGCATCCGTGATCTGGATCGCCGGATACTTGGCCACCGCGGCCTGCAGACGGCCCGCGATCTCCTTCTGGATGGCATCCCGCACCTTTCCGCTGTAGATCTCCTCGGCGGTGTAGCTCCCGATCGCGATGCGTGCCTCGGAACGGATCTGCGGCAAAAGGATCTGGTCCTCAAAATTCACGCCGATCTGCTGATGGAGCGCCGGGACCTCATTGGCCTTGAGCGCGTAAATAACGGTGAGGTCGGCCCTGACATTCTGCCCGTCATTGGTCTTGAGTTCCAGCGTGTAGGCGCTCTCCTCCTCGCTCCTCATCACGTCGCGCGGAAAGGCCCTGGCCGCGACATGATAGACAACGATCTCGGTCGTGATCTTATTATAAAAATGATATCCGACCCCGCGCGGCATCTCGAGGACCTTACCCTGGATCTTCTCGATCTGGACCCCGACCTGGGTCGGCTTGATATCCACGATCCCGATGAAGAACCAGAAGAAGAGAAAAAGTCCTATAAAAATGCCCAAGAAGACCATGTTCGCTCGGCTCATGTAGACCCCTTCCTGTAACTGCAGACTGATCCTGTCAAGGAACCGCTCGATCGCCCGTAAGAGATCGCTCATCCCAGGTCTCCCAGGGCATTGACGATCTTGGTGTAGACATCCTGGGCCACATCGATCTTGGGCATGAAGGCCTTGCGCGCCTTGACAGAAATCTTGGTCGTTGAAAGATTGATGGACATCAGGGTCACGGTCACCCGCGAACCGCCGATGGTCGCGATCACCTGGGTCCCATTAGGTCCCTCTTCCGAAATATACCCCATTATGGATACGATCTCCTTGGCGGTGTCCCAGACCTCTTCGAGGGCATAGGGCACGGTCCCTTCGACCGTGTCAGGACTGACGGAATATCCCCCCACCACACCCACGACCCCGGCCCCCACCCACAAGGGCACACACCCCGCGACGGCCAGCGCCGTCACAAGGACCATTGCTGCGATCGACCTTTGGACCATAACTCTCCTCCGTGCAAGCGTTCCTGTCTTGAAAAAGAACAGGGGGCGTCGAGCGCCCCCTGTCAATGATGGTCTGGACGCTCTTACATCAGGTTGATCTTGAGCCACGCCTGGATAACCGGCGAGAATTTCACAACGACCGGCACGAACACGATCGAGACCATGCTCATGAGCTTGATCAGGATGTTCAAAGACGGACCCGCGGTATCCTTGCAGGGATCCCCAACGGTATCGCCGATGACCGCCGCCCCGTGGACCGGATTCTTCGACCCGTCGGCAAGCTTCTTGCCACCATGATTCCCTTCCTCAATGTACTTCTTGGCATTGTCCCAGGCGCCGCCCGCATTGTTGAGCATGGTGGCGAGAACAAACCCGCAGGCCATCCCGCCGGCGAGAAGTCCGATGACGCCCGCGACACCGAACACAAGCCCCGTCACGACCGGGATGATGATCGCCAGGAACGACGGGACGATCATCTCCTTCTGGGCACCGGCGGTCGAGATCGCGACACAGCGCGCATAATCCGCCTTTTCAGTCCCGTTCATGATGCCGGGCTTCTCGCGGAACTGACGCCGGACCTCCTCGACCATGCGTCCGGCCGCGCGTCCCACCGCCTTCATCGTCATGGCGCAGAACACAAAGGCCATCATGCAACCGATGAAAAGCCCGCAGAGAAGAAGGGGATTCATCAGATGAGCCCGGAAGAGCGAGACAAGGTCCAGGAGGGTCAAATGCTCCGCCGTATCCGCGAGGACCTGCTGGGCCCCGATCACATAAGACCCGCTTTCAAGCGCGAGCTTATGGATCCAGATCTTGACCTCTTCCAGATAGGCCGCAACCAGGGCGAGCGCTGTGAGCGCCGCAGACCCGATCGCGAACCCTTTCCCCGTCGCTGCTGTCGTGTTCCCAAGCGCATCCAGCGCATCGGTCCTCTGACGGACCTCTTCCGGAAGGCCGGCCATCTGGGCATTGCCGCCCGCATTATCCGCGATCGGACCATACGCATCGGTCGCCAGCGTGACCCCCAGGGTCGAGAGCATCCCGACAGCCGCGAACCCGATCCCGTAAAGCCCCATCATGAAGTTCGAGAACCCGCCCGCGAACCCAAAGGCGCACATGATCCCCACAACGATGATGAGGACCGGCCAGGCCGCAGAGAACATCCCGACAGCGAGTCCATCGATGATGACCGTCGCCGGCCCCATGACCGCCTGTTCCGCGAGTTCTTTGGTGGGTTTATAATTATTGGATGTGAAATACTCGGTGGACTGTCCGATCAGGACGCCGGCTACGAGGCCCGCGCAGACCGAACCAAAAAGCCCCCAGGTGATCATGCCCGCCCCGGCCATGACGGCCAGGACGATGAGAATAAGGGCCGAACTTCCCAGAGTTCCCGTGAGAAGCGCGTTAAGAAGATTCTTCTGACTCGCGTCCTCCTTGCAGCGGACCATCATGGTCCCCAGGATGGACATGATGTTCCCGATCCCCGCGACAACCATCGGCGCGATCACGAGCATCATCCCCTTTGAAACATCATAGGTCAGGGACTCTTTGGCGGACATGACGACGATCGAGGCGCCGATAGAGGCGGTCGCCAGGATCGATCCGCAGTAGGACTCATAGAGGTCCGCGCCCATCCCGGCCACATCGCCCACGTTGTCGCCCACATTGTCCGCGATGGTCGCAGGGTTTCGGGGATCATCCTCGGGGATCCCGGCCTCGACCTTTCCGACCAGGTCCGCGCCGACGTCCGCCGCCTTGGTGAAGATCCCGCCGCCCACGCGCGCGAAAAGCGCCTGGGTCGAGGCCCCCATCCCGAAGGTGAGCATCGTGAGGGTGATCTCAATGAGCTTCTGATGATCCGTCATCCCGGCCTTGACCAGGGTCAGACCGAAAAGGTTCAGACCGTTCATCATATGTTCAGGAGTGAAAACAACCTTGTCGAGCAGAAGATACCACAGGCAGATATCGAGAAGACCGAATCCCACGACCACAAGCCCCATGACCGCTCCCGAACGGAAGGCGACCGTAAGCCCTGCATTGAGGCTCTTCTGGGCGGCCTGGGCGGTCCGGTTCGAGGCCGCGGTCGCAGTTTTCATGCCAAGAAACCCGCAAAGACCCGAAAAGAACCCGCCGGTCAGGAAGGCCACGGGTACGAACGGGTTCTGGACCCCGGTCATGGCCAGAACAAGGAACAGAACTGCCAGAGCAGCGAAGACGATCCCGACCGTCTTGTACTGTTTAAAAAGGTAGGCCATCGCCCCTTCAGTCACGTATCCGGCGATCTCCTGCATCCGGTCGGAACCCTTGTCCGCCGCGATCAGCTGCTTGTAATAGATGAAGGCGAACACCAGTGCCGCCACGCTTCCTGCCGGTGCCAGCCACCATATCGCAGGGGTAAAATTGATCGTTCCCATAGACTCCTCTCCTTTTTATGATGTTATGAAATGATTTCTGGATAGAACAAACCGGCTGGACGCACCCGCGCCCCCTTCCGCGCCTCAAATGACCAGGATTGATGTCATTCTATTCCGCGAAGACCTTTAAGCAAGCGAAATCGCAGAAAATCGGCTCCCCGGCCCTTCTCCTAGGACGCAGCCCCGCCATTATTCCCTTCCAGAATGAACGCGGACTTGATGAGCGCCAGATGCGAATACCCTTGAGGAAAATTACCGGTCAGCTCTCCTGTCACAGGATCGAGATCCTCGGACAAAAGCCCAAAGGCATTCGCATGCCCGATCACCCGCTCAAAGAGCGTCCGGGCCTCCTGGGTCTGCCCGATGGCATGCAGGGCATTCACCATCCAGAAATTGCAGACCAGAAAAGAATTGGCCGGCGCGCCGAAGCCGTCCTCCCCGCTGTAGCGCAAAAGAAGCCCGTTCTTGGAAAGTCCCTCCCAGGTCCGGAGGATGGTCAGACGCATCTTCTCATCTTCGGGCGTCAGGAACCCGTAATGCAGCATCAACAGATTCGCGGCGTCGAGTTCCTTACCGCCATAGAACATCACAAAACTCTTCTGCTTCGGGTCCCAGCCGTTCTCGAGGATATCCCGACGGACCTGCTCGGCCGCGGACATGAGCCGCGGCAGATGCCCGGTCTTGCCGATCACGCTCGCGATCCGGGCCGCGCGGTCGAGCGCGACCCAGGCCATCATCTTTGAATGCACATAATGGCGTTCCTTATCCCGACGCTCCCAGATACCGGCATCAGGTTTCGCCCAGACCTCCAGGACCCGGTTGACCAGGGACCGCACGACGGTCCAGATCTCCTCATCGATGACCCGAACGCTCCCCCGGTCGGCGACAAAGGAGGTGTGGATCGCCGCGATCAGTTCCCCGTAGATATCGTTCTGCTTCTGGCAATAGGCGCCGTTCCCGATCCTCACAGGCCGCGAACGCCGGTAGCCTTCCAGATGATCGAGGGTCTTCTCCTCGAGGACCTCCTCGCCGTTGATCCCGTACATGACCCCGATGTTCTCATGCTTGAGGAGCATCCGATTGAGAATGAAGCTTAAGAACCGTGCCGAGGTATGTGCGTGCCCGATCCGTGAACAGAGATCAATGATCATCGAGGCATCCCGCACCCAGCAGTAGCGATAATCCCAGTTGCGCGCTCCTCCGACGATCTCCGGCAGCGACGTCGTGGGGGCCGCGATGACCGCCCCGGTCCTCTGGAACATGAGCATCTTGAGCGTGATCGCCGAACGGATCACAAGCTCCTTGTAATCCTGTGGCAATTGCGTGCGGGAGACCCAGTCAAGCCAGTAGCTCTTGGTCTTCTCATATTCCACATAGACCTTCTCCTGGTCCACACGGTCCATCTTCTCGTGGTATGAAAGAAGAAAAAAGGCGCTCTCCTTAAGAGGAACGGCCTCGCCGGACAACAGGGCCTCGGGGTCAAAATCCGTATACAGATAGAAACTGTTGTACGGCCCCTGGTTCGAGGAGACCTTGAAGTATTCCTCGTGCCGCACGATCGACCCTGGGGCGGAGGCATAGTTCGGGGCAGGACAGAACTCGACCCTGACGCGCGGGGCTCCGCTCACGACCCGGACCCCGCGGTGGATCTCCGATGGACAATACACCTCTCCCCCGGGAAGCGTGAAGCGAGGCATCAGGTCGCGGACCTCAAAGGTCCCGTCCCTGGTCTCGACCGTGGTCTTGAGGATCGGGGTATGGAAAAGATACTCCTGCGACACCCGCAGCACATCCGCTCCCGCGATCCGGAAATATCCGCCCTTTCCCTCGTCGAGAAGACGCGCGAAGACCGAAGCGGAATCAAAGAACGGAAGACACAGCCAGTCGATCGATCCGTCGGGTCCGACGAGGGCCCCGGAGGTACAGTTCCCGATAAAGGCATGGTCGAGCCCCTTCGTCCGTGTCATCGTGCCCTCCTTGTCTTGCTCGGGTCCGGCATGCGGCCTCTCCAAGCATCAAGATCCCCGAGAAATCTCGCAACGGCCTGCGGATCAGACAGGGCATACCGGGCTGCGGACGCCCCCTCCCGTTCCCCGACGAGGACCGAGATCCCTCCCAACCGATTCACCTCGCGGAAGGCGGTCTCATCGGTGAGATCATCCCCGATAAAGACCGGCAGGATCTCCTTCCGGCGCCAGCGCGCCAACAGTTTCCTTAACGCGCCCCCCTTGTCTCCCACGACATCGACGAGAAACTCGGCGACCTCCTTGCCGCGCCCCCCCTTGATCCCGACGCCGGCGCGCACGTCCGCCAGGGCCTCCTCCAGAACAGAAACGACCTGTTTGCGCACGGCTCCTTCGGTCATCCGGTAATGGACCGCAAAGGCCGGCCCCTTGCTCTCGAAGATCACACCCGGGATCTTCCCGATCCTGGCACGCAGCGTCCTCTCCAGACGCCGCAGGGCCAAGGTCCCTTTTCCCGAAACACGGACCGAGGTCGTCCGGCCCTGGACATGAAATTGCAGTCCATGAGACCCCGAGAACCAGGCCTCCGGGACCGGGACCTTCTTCTTGAGGTCCGCAAGACCCCTCCCGCTGATCAAAACAACGCGGATATCCGAAGTCCGGGCCAGACGACGCAGGAGAACCAGGACCCCCTCGGGCAGGACGGCATCGCACGGGCGGAGCCGGAGCGGGGCCAGCGTCCCGTCGAAATCCAGTCCCAAAAAGATGCCCCGGGCCTGCCGGATCCTCCGGCGGACATTGCTATCGGATAAGAGGTCCTTGAGCCGCCTCACTCCGCAAACTCCATTCGGAAAAGATCCGTCAAGGTCCTGCCGGCCCATCGGAAGATATTATTACGCGCAACAACAGAACGCATTTTCTCATTGCGACGACGGCGTTCTTCCTCGGGGAAGGATAGGGCCTTCTCCATCGCCTCGGCACAGGCGACCCGGTCATAGGGATTCACGAGAAGGGCCTCCTCCAGCTCCCGGGATGCGCCGGTGAACAGGCTCAGCACAAGCGCGGCCTTCTCCGGCGGGCAGG